>CAZJEJ010000007.1:0-32560 GCA_964544945.1 uncultured Gammaproteobacteria bacterium
GAATCTGCGAGCGGCATTATTCTCATGTTCGCTGCGGTACTTGCTCTTGTTAGTGCAAATACGCCACTGCAAACATATTATTCTTTGTTACTTGATACCCCAGTGGAAATTCGTATAGGTGCTTTAGAAATCGCGAAGCCTTTATTGCTATGGATCAATGATGGTTTGATGGCAGTTTTTTTCTTCCTGGTTGGCCTGGAATTGAAGAGGGAACTAGTTGAAGGCGAGCTTTCCGATAAACGAAATATTATCTTACCTGGGATAGGTGCAATCGGCGGTATAGTGGCTCCGGCGATGATTTATATTTATTTTAACGCGGGCGATTCTGCCGCTATGACTGGCTGGGCGATCCCGGCGGCAACAGATATTGCTTTTGCTTTGGGCGTACTGTCCCTGCTGGGTTCTCGGGTGCCTACTTCCATTAAGATATTCCTGACCTCATTGGCGATATTTGACGACATTGGTGCAATCGTAATCATCGCTATTTTCTACACCGTAAATGTTTCTCTGACCGCGCTCGTAGTAGTTTCGTTTTGTATTATGATTCTTGCAGTATTAAATATGCGTAATGTCGAGTCAAAAAGTCTGTATATACTGATTGGTATCGTCATGTGGGTAGCCATGTTGAAGTCTGGAGTACATGCAACATTGGTCGGTGTGATATTAGCTATGTTTATTCCAATAAAGTCGAAAACAGACAACGGTTACTCCCCATTAAAAAGCCTGGAGCATGATTTACATGGTGCCGTAGCATTCTTTGTTCTTCCCATATTTGCGTTTGCCAATGCAGGTATTAGTTTTTCTGGAGTAGGCTCTGAGCAGATTCTTCACAACGTTCCTTTAGGCATTGCTCTCGGTCTTTTTCTGGGTAAGCAGGTCGGTATTTTCGGAATCTGCTGGTTTGCTATTAAGCTGAACTTAACCAGGTTGCCTGCCGGTATGTCCTGGGGTGGGTTGTATGGCACCGCTGCTCTTTGTGGCATAGGTTTTACAATGAGCCTCTTCATAGGATCACTTGCTTTTGAGGACTCGGGGGTCAACCTGCTATTTGATGAGCGTTTAGGCATTCTCATTGGTTCTCTTGCTTCGGGTATTCTTGGTTATTTGATACTGCGTGCCAGTTTGCGTTCTAATAAATCATTGAAGCCGACCGGCCCCGGCTGAACTCAAGCGTTAGGTGACAAATGAAAAATAGCAATCATATTGTTGAAGTAAAACTTATCGAATACGGGATCATTTGTGCAGAATGGCCTCCTCACGCAATCGTTTCAAAAGAGTCGATGGATGATGAAACCTCTCAACGACGAGCTTTATCAAAAGAACCCCATTTATTACTCGTAAAGCTTCACGGTATAAAAATTATAACTGATAAAGCCTGGGAAATAATCTCAGGTGATTATTTTCACTCCCTCACAATGGCCCTTGCAATTCTTTACGATCAGGACTCAGGCTATTATGAGCATGGAAAAATAATGGTAGATCTCAGGTTTATACATGGTTCAACTGTTGATTACCCTGTAGAATTTTTTGATGATGAAAAATCTGCTATTAATTGGCTGCGTTCTTTCAATAAAAGCAAATAATAATTGACGGATGGGTGAATCACTACAAGGCGCTACGTCAGACCACTATTCCGCTCCGTTTCATAGCGGCAGATGAGCTTTGACGTTAGGTTTCCAGGTTACCCAAGAAAAGTAGATATCAGAAATTCGTTAACCCCGAAACACCCTTCTCGCCTTCGCTAAATCCTGCTCGGTATCAACCGACAGGCTTTGATAGTCATCGACGATGGTAATGCCGATATTGATGCCATGCTCGAGTGCTCGTAGTTGCTCGAGCTTCTCGGTACTCTCCAGTGGGGTTCGGTCTAAAGTTGCTGCGTAGCAGACCAGTGTTCCTTCGATTGATTGTCGCCGCAATTGTACTGCTGACGCTTATGTAGTGGGCCGGCATATACTTACCAGGAAGACTCCATGAGATGCCTGGAGTAGTGGTCGTGACTTCGAAACTAATACTCTAGATTGCGATTGGATTGGCCGTCCATTACCAAATAGTTAAAAGCCAGATATAGTTTATTGTTACAATGCTCAGGTTGGGTTTTGCTCTCTGTGTATACACTGATCCGACAGACATCCAGGATGTGAGTTGTACGAATCGTTCTGGGTATCATCGAGGTCGGCAATATGAAATCGAACCTCACAGTTTTAAAACACAGGGTGACCAGTTACAGAACCCAAACTCTGGGCACTATGAAACTTTAGTATTTTTTGCAAAAAATCATTTAAACAAATGAAAAAAATCTTCCAGCATTTTCTGTTCCTGCCCGTTATCGTGATGACGGCAATTGCAATTGTCGTTTTCCTGGTCAAGGCGAAAGCACCTGTCGAACACCAGGAAGTCGGTTACCCGCAAAAAGTAGTTGAAGTGATTACGGTTAAAAAACTTCCATTTCGTGCCAGGGCCATGGCATTTGGTAACGTTGAACCTGCGGTTACGCTTAAAACTAAATCTGAAGTGAACGGCAAAATTAATTATATGCATGCGGATTTAAAAAAGGGCGCCAGCATTCAAAAAGATACGGTAGTGCTACGGATTGAACCCATCACGTTCGAAATTTCGTTAGAAGAATCCAGGGCTGTTCTGGCAAATAGCCAGTCATCGTTGGCGCAGTTGGCAGCAGAAGAAAAAAGTACTAAAGAGTCACTTGATATTACACAAAAGAATTTGGACGTGGAGCTAAAGGAACTCGAACGCACTCAAACACTTTGGGATAAGCGCCTGATTGCACGCTCTACTTTGGGTAAAGAAGAGCAGAAAGTATTGGCATTGCGTCAACAGCTTCAGGATATTGAGGGTAAAATAGCCAGTTTTGCCAGTCGAAAGGCAGCAATCAGGGCGCAGATAAAACAATCAAAAAGTCAGGTCGATAAAAGCGAAGATACACTAGGTCGAACCGAAGTTCGTTTGCCTTTTGATGCCCGAATCGGAAAGGTTTTCGTTGAAGAAGGTGAGTTTACACAGGCGGGAACCACCCTGTTTGAGGCAATGGGCGTGCAGGCGGTTGAAATTAATGCACAACTTTCGACCAGGCAGTTTCGTCCCCTGATTACTGGTCAGAATATATTCAACAACACTACGGCGAATTTGCAAAATCCAGTAAATCTACAGGCCGCTTTATCCAGAATTCAACTGGAGGCACGTGTTCGTTTAGTCGGAGATTCGAGTCATTCGATGATTTGGCAGGGTAAATTAGTTCGGATGAGTGAATCTATCGACCCGACCCGCGATACGCTTGGGTTGGTAGTTGCAGTTGATAACCCTTACGCGGGTGTTATTCCCGGTATACGTCCACCCTTACTAAAGGGCATGTATACCTCGGTTGAATTCTTTGCACCGGCCAAACCTGCCCTGATTCTACCGCGGAAAGCGGTGCACCAGGGGCGGGTTTATGTCGCGACTGACGAAAATACTTTGGCCATTCGGCCAGTTAATATTCTGTTTACACAAGGGAACCTGGTTGTTATTGCGGAGGCACAGGGTACGGGCATAAAACCGGGTGATAAAGTTATCATCAGCGATGTTATTCCGGTGATGGAAGGCCTGCCATTAAAAGTGATAACTGCAACGGCATATGAAAAACGGCTGGCATTGAATGCCCTCGGCGAAACAAATCCCGGGGGGCCAGGGTCGGGCGAACTTGATGCGAGTAACAATCAGTGATTCGTTACTTTGCAGAACACCCGACAGCCGGCAATATTCTGATGATAGCCATTATCGCCATCGGACTGTTTTCTTTAACCCATTTGAATAGAGAGTCCTTCCCGCTACTTAAGCCCAGCAAGGTAAAAGTGACTATGGTTTATCCGGGCGCAAATCCTGCCGATGTGGAAGACGCAATTTGCAACCGCCTGGAAGATGCAACCGATGGCATCAGCTTCTTAAAGGAACAAAAGTGTGATGCCCGAGACAACATGGCCATATTCACGCTGGAAATGCAGGAAGCCGGTAAGATTGAAGATTTCTACGACGATATCAACGCAGCGATAGATGGCATTTCAGATTTTCCGGAAGAAACAGAAGACGCCACTACCGAGTTACTGGGGCGTGTCGGTCTGGTCGCAAATGTTGCGATAACTTCAGAAAACCTGACCACTTCCGAATTAAAAGCACTCACTGAAGCATACCGCAGTAAGCTTCTGGCGGTGCCTGATATTCCAATTATCACGGTTGGTGGATTTTCCACCCATCAGCTACAGGTTTTGATTAACCCCGATACCCTGCTTAAGTACCAGTTGAGTGTACAGGATATTGCCAACCTGATTGCTGCACAGGCAATCGAGCTTCCCGCAGGTTTGCTCGAAGGCAGTGAAACTTCGTATCAAATTGGTTTCGATAATAGCCGTAAAACTGTCGAAGAGTTAGCCGACCTGGTACTCCTTAACACCGATGATGGCGGTGAAATAAGACTGGGCGACATTGCACGAATTGAAGATAAATTTGAAAAGCGAGAAGAGCGTATCGAATTAAATGGTGTTCCCGCCGGAGTATTGAAAATAAGCAAGAATACCTCTGACGATATGCTGAAAGTATTCGATGCGATTAAAGCGTTTGTCGATGCCGAAAACAGGATTTTGCCGCCTAGCACCCGACTCACAATCACCCAGAATAGTGTCTCGATCGTACGTGACCGTCTGCAACTGTTGCTGAAAAATGGTTGGCAGGGGCTCATACTGGCAGCGCTTGCGTTACTGCTGTTCTTTAGTTGGCGTTATACCTTCTGGGTCGCGTTGGGACTGCCGATTTCGTTCCTGGGTGGACTGGCGATGATGGTAATGTTTGGTGTCACCATTAACATGATATCGATGGTTGCCCTGTTGATGGCGATTGGTATTTTAATGGATGACGCCATTGTGCTTTCAGAAAGTATCGCGCATGAATATAAAAAGGGTAAATCACCGCTCGAGGCAGCAATTAGTGGAACCGACCGGGTGCTTGCCGGGGTTTTCGCCTCGTTTCTGACTTCGGCTTTCCTGTTTGGCAGCTTGTTTATGATGACGGGCGACATGGGACAGATTCTCGGTGTCTTGCCCGTGGTTTTACTTTCGGTCTTAACCGTTAGTTTGATTGAGGCCTTTTTGGTCTTACCGCATCATCTTAAGCATTCGTTGCAACATGCGCACCATAAAGAACCGTCGGTAATTCGCCAGAAAATTGAAGCGGGTTTTGATCGTTTGCGTGAAGCCGTCGGAAGTCTCGCAGATAAAGCAATCGAGTTTCGTTACATAACCGTGGGTATCGCACTGGCCATGCTAATTTTTTCTGTTGGGCTGATGGTAACCGGCACGGTGAAATTTAAGGCCTTTCCAGACCTCGAAGGCAATACCGTTGATGCACGCATTCTTTTGCCCCAGGGTACGCCGCTGGTGGAAACGGAAAGAGTTGTACAGACGATATTGAACGCACTGGATAAAACCGCTGAGACCTTTGACGAGAATGAATCAGAACCACTGGTTAAAAATGTGCAGGTGACTTATGGATTACACGCCGATGTACCAGAAAATGGTAGCCATCTGGCAACTATTGGTCTGGACCTGCTAAGCACTGAAACTCGTAATACCAAAATGGCTAACTTTACCAGCCTGTGGCGAAAAAACAGTGGCGACCTGCCTAGTGTAGTGAGTGTGCAATTCAGGGAACCCAAAATTGGTCCGGCCGGTCGCGCCATAGAAATTCGTTTGAGCGGGCCCGATCTGGAAAAGCTCTCACAGGCTTCGTGGGAGTTGAAGAACTGGTTACGCGGCTACGACGGTGTTTCCAATTTGCTGGATGATTTACGTCCCGGAAAACCCGAGTATACGATTCAATTAAAGCACGGTGCCCTGACGGCTGGTGTCGACGCGCGCATTATATCTTCACAACTTCGTGCTGCTTACCAGGGCGTTAAAATCAATGATATTTACAAGCAGCGTGAAGCTTATGAAATCATTGCCAAACTGGGCAGTAGACCCACTGAGGAATTAGACGATTTCGATAACTTGACGGTGTTTTCCAAACAAGGCGATCCCATTCCCTTAAGCAGCGTAGCAACTGTTACAGAAAAAAGAGGGTTTGCCCGCATTGGGCGCATTAATCACAACCGTACCGTTACCATTTTTGGTGATGTGGACGCGGAAATTGCCAATACCTCCGAAATAATCGCCGATACCGAGAAAAATTTTCTCCAGGGTTTACAGCAACGCTATCCAGAGATTAACTTTAGCCTGAAGGGTGAAGTCGAGAGTGGGACTGAAACCAGGCTGTCAATTATAAGTGGTTTTGTTTTGGGTGCACTGGGCGTGTTTTTGTTACTGAGCCTGATTTTCCGTAACTACCGCGAACCGGCAATTGTCATGCTTAATATCCCACTGGCACTTATCGGTGCTATCTGGGGGCACCTGATTATGGGGCTGGATTTCACCCTGCCGAGCATGATTGGTTTTGTCTCGCTTGCCGGTATCGTGGTGAACGACTCCATCCTGTTAGTGGTGTTTGTGAAACAGCATATGGAAGAGGGTATGGCCTTACACGAAGCCGCGAGTCAGGCCGTGCGCGATCGTTTTCGGGCGATCTTCCTGACCTCTGCAACCACGGTGGCCGGGTTGACTCCACTGTTATTTGAAACCAGCACCCAGGCACTGATTCTGGTCCCGCTGGTGACCAGTATCGTGTTCGGGATGTTAACTTCAACATTATTGATTTTACTGGTGTTGCCTTCGGTCTATGGAATAATGGAAGACGTGGGATTTGTCAAATTAGGCATAAAAGAAGATGTACCTGAGCCCCTGGTAGCCTGATAGAGGCAGGTTAGAAAGGTCGAAGACTGGCCGGAGGTCAACAATGTTGGGTCTTACCCCATGCAGCAGTCTCAGGACCCGAAAAACTCTCTTGCTTTAACCAGATCCTGCTCGGTATCAACCGACAGGCTTTGATAGTCATCGACGATGGTGATGCCGATATTGATGCCATGCTCGAGTGCTCGTAGTTGCTCGAGCTTCTCGGTACTCTCCAGTGGGGCCTGTTCGAGATGGCTGAGTTTTTCAAGGGTGTTGCGGGTGTAAATATAGACGCCGATCTGCACCAGCGCTTTTTCAGGCAATGCTCCGTATTGTGATACGGGTATACAGTTTCTCGAAAAGTAGAGGGCCTTATCGTCCTGGCTGATAACCACCTTGGCCGTGGTCGGATCCTTGAGCACTTCTGCCCTGGTTTCCCAGTGAGCCAGCGTTCCCATTTCTGTGTCGTCGTGTTTGACGAACTCACTCACGAGTTGGTCGATGTGCTCGGGGTTGAGTAATACCTCGTCTCCTTGCATGTTGACAAATATATCGGCGGAATCTTCCTGCTGCATATACTCGGCGATGCGGTCGGTGCCCGAAGCACAATGCTCCGATGTCATTACAGCCCTGAATCCAGCATCATTAACGGTGTCGAGAATGCGTTGATCGTCGGTCAGCACTACCACCTCGTCAAGACTATTCGCCTGCAGGGCCTGTTCGATCACGCGAATCACCATCGGCTTGCCGCCGATATCGAGCAGCGGCTTGCCAGGTAGTCGCGTCGAAGCGTAGCGGCTGGGGATACAGCCCGTGATTTTCATAATTTAATCAGAGCTTACCGGGCTAAACTTTTTGGCATCTTCCAGGAAAGCGGCAATACCGATATCGGTGAGGGGGTGCTTTTCCATTTGTTTCAGCACGCCACTCGGTATGGTAAAAATATGCGCGCCGGCCAATGCAGGTTCAACCACGTGCAAGGGGTTGCGGATCGAGGCGACGATAATTTCTGTAGTGATTTCGGGGTAGTTGTCAAACACAGCGGCTATTTCGCCGATCAATTCGGTGCCGGGGTTGGAAATATCGTCCAGACGGCCTACAAACGGGCAGACATTGGAGGCACCCGCCTTGGCGGCCAGAATAGCCTGGCTGGTGGAAAAAATGAGCGTCACATTTGTTTTAATGCCTTCGTCAGAAAATCGCTTGACCGCTTTTAAGCCTTCGTGGCACATGGGTATTTTGACCACGATGTTGTCAGAAATTTTTGCGAGCTCCTTACCCTCTTTATAAATGCCCTCGGCATCCAGTGATAGCACTTCCGCATGCACATCGCCGTCGACCACCGAGCAAATGTCGGCAATCGCATCGGTCATGGACTTTCCGGTTTTTGCAATCAGGGTTGGGTTGGTGGTGACGCCATCACACAGGCCCAGATCAAGACCGTTCTGGATGTCTTTCATGTCGGCACTATCGACGTAAATTTTCATTGCTTGGCTCCAATAAAATAATCTTCTGTAATTTTAAGTAGACCCTGTGCATCGAGCAGGGTTTCAATCATTTCTCTAACAGCCGCATCACCGCCTTTTCGACTGGTCGTCCAGTCGGCTTCCTGTTGTACGCGCGCGGTTGCATTGGCTGGCGCGACAAAAATGCCCACGTGGGGTTTGCAAACCAGGTCGAGTACATCGTCTCCCATGTAGAGAACTTGTTCAGGACTTAGACCGGCACCGCTGATCATATCCCGTAACGCTTCCTGTTTGTAGAAGTGCCCAGATTCGTAATAGTCGATCTTGAGCTCTTCGACACGGCGTTTGACCGCCTCGGAAGTTCTGCCGGTGAGTATGCCGAAGCGGATTCCCGCCTGCCTCGCAAGTGTTATACCGAAGCCATCCTGTACATGAAACTGCTTGGTATCTGAAACCTTGCCGCCGAGGATAATTGCACCGTCGGTAAGCACGCCATCGACGTCCAGCACGATGAGCTTGATGCCGAGTAATTGCTGCTTTAATTCAGCGGAGAGTTTGCTCAACAATTAGCTAATATCCCAGGATTGAACCAGATCGTGGATTTGAACTGCTTTTGTAAGCAGATCTTCCATCTTATCCAGTTTGTACATGGAGGCAGCATCGCATAATCCTTCCGAAGGTTTTGGATGGGTTTCTACGAACAGACCATGCGCCCCCGCTGCCATACCAGCTCGTGACAGGGCTGGAATGAACTGCGGTTCACCACCGCGTGGGTCTTTGGAACTGATGCCGTAGATGCGCACGATGTGACCGGCATCGAAGATTACCGGGTAACCTAAATTAGACATGATGGGAATTGCACGCATATCGGATACTAACCGGTGGTACCCGAAAGATGCGCCGCGTTCACAGAGTAAAATGTTTTTGTTGTTGACCGATTCCAGCTTGTCGATCGCGGAAGACATATCTTCCGGTGCCAGAAACTGACCCTTTTTAACATTGATGACCTTACCCGTTTCGCCAGCGGCGATCAGTAGCGAAGTTTGCTGGCACAAATACGCGGGTATCTGAAGGATATCGAGCACTTCCGCAGCAATTGCGCAATCGCTTTCACGGTGTATGTCACTGATCAACGGAACATCGAATTCTTTACCGATAGCCTGGTGTGCCTTAAGGCCTTCATCGATACCGAGTCCGCGATGATTGCTGGCTGCACCGCGATTATCCTTCTCGTAAGACGATTTAAATACGTAGTTGAAGCCGATTTTTTCGGCGAGTTTGACCATATGCTCGGCGACACGCATACCCAGATCGGCACTTTCAAGCAGGCAGGGGCCAGCGATTACGCAGAGCTTTTCACCCTTGCCGACACTGAAATTTTTAAGCTTGACATTGTTCATCTACAGACTCGTAAATTATCCTTCAACAGGGCGGCAATGCTACGGGGAAAGGTTTGTATAGTCAAAGGTTAAGCGGGTCTGGAGACTTACTTCCCAGGACGAATTCATTTCTGTTTGAGGGCTTGCCCGATACGCCTTATAGCGCTCAGCTTCTGCGTTCGAGCAACCCGGATTCCCGGATGACCTGCGCACAGGCGGCTTCCTGGTTTGGGGCCATCAGGTGTGCGCCGGCACAACCGTTGATTTGTGAAAAGGCCTGCAACAACTCGGCGCATATTTTACGCCCTTCGGCTTTTTCATCGCTCGCACCGTCGAGGCGTTTAATAATTTCATCGGGTACGTGCACGCCAAACAGGTTGTCGTTCATCCAACGCGCCGTTTTTGCCGATGCGAGCGGGCCGATACCAATCAGAAAATAAGCCTTCTCGGTAATTCCTTCCTCCGCCAACCGGTGGCAATAGCGTTCGACGATGCCGGGGTCGAAGCAGTATTGGGTTTGAAAAAACTGTGCGCCATTACTGATTTTGGCCAGGATACGCGCGGGTGACCAGTCTGCGTCCGGGTCGACCGGTACCTCGGCGCCACCGAGGAATAGCGCAGGTCGAGGATTGATGTCCCGACCCGACGGATAAGTACCCAGATCGCGCATATCGCGTATCTGCCGCATCAGCGTACCGCTGTCGATATCGAATACTTCGGCCGCGTCGGGCTGGTCGCCTGCCGTCATCCTATCGCCGGTCAGACATAGATAATTATAGATTCCGAGAGCCGATGCGCCGAGCACATCTCCCTGTAACGCAAGCCGGTTTCTATCCCGCGTGGTCAATTGAAGTACCGGTTCCAAGTCTTCGTGCGCCATGATAGCGGCAGTGGCGAGAGCAGACATGTGTACGCGAGCGCTGGCACCATCGGTCACATTGACCGCGTCTGCGATACCCTTCAGACAGTTGACACGATCGAGAACAACGTTGGCCGCTGCCGCGTCAGGTGGCGAGGTTTCGGCGGTCATCGCGAACTGGTTGCCCCGTAGTACCCGCTCCAGTTTACCCACCGGGGTGGACGATTCACTCATCTGATAAATCTGGTGAGTGAACCAAAATATATCAAGTTGATTCCTTGAGAGAGTCCGCCATCAGGTAGGCTAGTTCCAGCACCTGATCGGCGTTGAGCCTCGGGTCACATCGAGTCAGGTAACGGGTATTCAAATCGGAATCGGATATCTGGTAGGCACCACCGGTGCATTCGGTTACGTGTTCCCCGGTCATTTCCAGGTGGATCCCGCCCGGGTAGCTGCCCTCAGACCGGTGTACGGCAAAAAACTGGCGCAATTCCCGCATTATGTCGTCAAACTGGCGGGTTTTATAGCCGTTACTGGCCTTGACCGTATTCCCGTGCATCGGGTCGGATGACCAGACTACTTCTCGGCCTTCTTTTTGTACGGCTCGAATTAACCTGGGCAGATTCTCTGCGATCCTGTCGGCGCCCATGCGGATGATTAACGTGAGTCTGCCGGCCTCGTTCTCGGGGTTGAGTGCATCGATCAGGCGGATTAACTCGTCGCTACTTATCGTCGCACTAATCTTTACGCCAATCGGATTTTCGATCTGCTTGCAAAACTCTACATGCGCGTGGTCTAGCTGGCGGGTACGCTCACCAATCCAGACAAAGTGCGCTGAGCAGTTGTAGCGTTTACCGGTAAAAGAATCGATGCGTGAGAGGGCTTCTTCGTAGTTAAGCAAAAGTGCTTCGTGGGAGGTAAACAACTGGGTTTCATGGATCGCCGGTGCCGTTTGTGATGTGATCCCCAGGACTTCCATGAAATTGAGCGCATCTTTAATCCGATCCGACATGTCCTGATATCGATCCCTGCTAGGGTTCGCCTCGACGAAACTCATATTCCAGCCGTGCACCTGGTGTAAATCAGCCAGGCCGCCCTGAGCAAAAGCACGCAATAAATTCAATGTCGATGCGCTCTGATGATATGCGTCGAGCATACGTTCTGGATCGGGAGTGCGCGCCTTCTCGGTTGCTTCTGCGCTGTTTATGATATCGCCACGATAACTGGGTAAAGTTATCCCGTTGACTTCTTCGAAGTCCGCGGACCGTGGTTTGGCAAATTGACCAGCGGTGCGAGCGATCTTGGTGACCGGGCGGCGACCGCCAAAGGTTAATACCACGGCCATTTGTAACAAAACCTTGAAGGTATCACGAATTCTGTTGGCGTGAAAATCGGCAAACGATTCCGCGCAGTCTCCACCTTGCAGGAGCAGTCCGCGACCAGCGCAAACTTCAGCCAGGTGCTGCTTTAAATCCCGGATTTCCTGCGCAAAGACAAGCGGTGGATATTGACATAATTTTTGTTCAACCCATTCGAGTCGCTGCAGATCTGGATATTCAGGTTGCTGCTTGATCGGAAAGTTTCTCCAGCTCGAAGGTTTGGACTCGCTCATCATACTGGCGTCCATTGGCATAGTTGGTAGGTACTTCTACAAAATAATCTTAAAAGATCGTTGAAAATAGTGACAATAGATAATAAAAGCAACCGAAATTCAACAATTTCGATAAATCGGCCGTGTTCAGCGCGAAAAAACAGGCGCGCGAATGCATGAGCCTCGAAACAATGATAAAATTCGGCCCCGAGCGCGCGGAAATTCTACCTTGACGATTAGAGAATTCCGGGTAACTATAATCATAAATCAAATCATTGAGAGAGAAACAAATGAAAAAATTTCTTATAGCTTCGGCATTGCTGGCGCTGGTGTCAACGTCGGTTCTTGCCGAAGAGATCAAAATTGGTATTCTCCTGGGATTTACCGGCCCGATCGAATCCCTGACTCCCGCTATGGCAGATGGCGCCGAACTTGCGATGTCAGAAGCATCAAAATCGGGTAGCTTCCTCAACGGCAGTACGGTTGTCTCGGTTCGCGGCGATTCCACCTGCATAGATGCAGCCGCTGCCTCTTCAACCGCCGAGCGATTAATTACCTCAGACGGCGTTGTTGCCATCATGGGTGCGGATTGCTCGGGCGTTACCACTGCGGTTGCCAATAATGTTGCGGTCCCAAATGGCGTGGTCATGGTGTCTCCATCAGCGACTTCACCCGCACTTTCGACCATCGCGGACAAGGGTTATTTCTTCCGCACAGCGCCCTCTGATGCACGCCAGGGTCAGGTGCTCGCCGATGTATTGAAAGCACGCGGCATCAGCGAAATAGCGGTGACTTACACCAATAACGACTACGGCAAGGGTTTGGCAGATTCGTTTAGCAATGCGTTCAAGGCACAGGGTGGAAAGGTATCTATCAGTGCGGCGCACGAAGACGGAAAAGCCGACTACTCGGCCGAGGTTGGTGCATTGTCGGCTTCTGGTTCCAAATATCTGGCGGTATTCGGTTACCTCGATCAGGGTGGTAAGGGTATCATCCAGGCCGCGATCGATTTGGATGCGTTTAACAGCTTCGTGATGGCCGACGGCATGGTTGGCGACTCGCTAATCGCTGCAATCGGCTCCGATCTTAACGGTTCGATCGCAACACAACCTGGCGGCTCGTCGGGTACCGATGCATTTAAGGCCTATGCCGATGCCAACGGGGTTTCGGGTGATGGTACTTTCGTGCCTCAATCCTACGATGCCGCTGCATTGATCATATTGGCGATGCAGGCAGCCGGGTCTGCTGATCGTGCTGCGATCCAGTCAAAAATGATGATGGTTGCGAATGCACCAGGTAAGCAAATCGGCCCAGGTGAACTAGACAAGGCACTGAAGATTATCGCAGCCGGCGGCGATGTCGACTATCAGGGCGCCACCAATGTTGAATTTAACGATGTCGGCGAAGTTTTCGGTTCTTACAAGGAACTGGAAATCGGTGACGGCAAATGGAATACTGTTAAGATTCACTAGGGAAAATTTACAGGCTGTTAAAACCCGGGGTTCTTTCAGAACGCCGGGTTTTTTTATTTAGATATCTATCTCTATCCATACAGGCCGATGATCTGACCCCGTGGCAGATGTATCCACGCGACAGCTTTTAATCTTGTCTCGAATCTGCGCACTGACAAAACAATAATCCAGGCGTGCAGGGACCCCGTTTATTTCCGCGGTAATACCTTCCATTTTGTCATTTCCGCATTCACACCAGGCGTCTACCAGGCCGACCGGGCTGGATATATGTCCTCCATAGTCGGATACAGGCCCGATGATGCGGTTATATTCAGTTGAATCTGGTTGAAAATTGAAATCACCCATCATAATCGCGAAGTCTGGTACCTGCTGAGAATCAACCCCACTCGCCCAATCCATTCCAGATAAATTGCCCGAAATTGGGGCACCTTCATACGGGGCTTTTTGATGGATACCAAGGAGTTTTTCGATCTGTGGCAACCTGGTTTCGGAAGACAAATGGGTCAGGTGCACAGAGTAAAAGCGAATCGCCAGGTCACTCATATGGATGGAAGCCTCAAGCGCCGACCGCTGGATACTTATCGGCCCGGTACTACCGTACTTGGGTAGCAGGTGATGTCTCGAGTACTGGATCGGAAAACGGCTCAATAGCATATTACCGAACTGGCGGCGTCGCGGTGCCTGGGGCGTGCAGCCGTCAACATGCAGGTCGACTCCCGCACTATAGGCCCAGTAGTAATCATCAAAAAGAGCGTAAAGTTCGGCAACCTGGTCTACGTTGCCGGTTCGAGGCCAAAACCGTTCGACTTCCTGCAGTGCAATAATATCTGCTCCACGAATTTCGTCGTAGATGCGGTGAAGATCTACCTGGCTATCCAGGCCAGTGCCGTACTGGATGTTGTAGGTAACCAATTTCATCATTATTTACTGGGCTCTCCCGCCAAATCAAGTGGATAGATCATACCTGTTGGATCAAATTTATTCGACCGGTTATGGTTCAAGATCGTTTCCTGACAACCTCTGGCAATATCCCACCCGGGCTAAAGCGAAGTACCAACAGCAATACTAACCCCATAAAGAACAGGCGCATATGCTGGGCGTTGTCGATCAGGTGAATTTTCAGGACACTGCTGTCGTCCATCCATGCGGTACCCGTTTCTATCAGCCATACGCCGACCGGTTCGGCTTCTATCCACACCAGCCAGATCAGGAAGCCGCCGAGTACCGAACCCATATTGTTGCCCGACCCACCGACGATGACCATCACCCAGATTAAAAATGTGAAACGTAGGGGCTGATAAGCTGTAGGCGTGAATTGGCCATCGAGCGTTGTAAGCATTGCGCCACCGATTCCCACTACGGCCGAGCCGATAACGAATATTTGCAAATGGCGCCGCGTTACATCCTTACCCATGGCGCCTGCGGAAACTTCGTTGTCACGGATGGCGCGCATCATTCGTCCCCAGGGCGAATCGAGCGCCCTGACACTGAGAAACAGGATGATTAGTAATACGCCTGCGAACAGGCCTGTATAACTGAGTTTCACAAAAATACTCGATCCGCTGATCACGAACTGCTTTAAAGCATACTGATATTCAGCTTCGCCCAGTCCGGCGAGAGAGCCGCTATGCCACCAGCTCATCAGGTCGATAAACCACTCACTCGATTGCAGGTTAACCTCGTAAGGGACAGGCCGCGGCAGCCCGGTCACGTTTTTAACGCCACGGGTAAGCCAGTCTTCGTTTTTCATCACCGCAATGATGATCTCTGAAATGCCAAGGGTCGCGATTGCGAGATAGTCGGCACGTAAACCCAGCGCCACCTTGCCAATAAGCCAGGCGATACCAGCTGCAACAAAACCACCTACGATCCACGAAAAGATGATCGGTAATCCCATGCCACCCAGAAATCCTGTTTTTGCGGGCTCTACGGCTTCAATCGATGCCACCGCCGGATCGAAAAAATAACGGGTCGCAAACAGGCCGACAATTAATATAAGGCTAATTATAATGGTTCGATGTGGACCGGAAACCAGCCTACGGTAAGCGACAATTGCGAGCGTAACGGTGATCGCGAAGACCAATGCGGCCAATGCCAGATTGGTCGACCCGGCTTTCCACGCGGCACTTACTGGTGGGCTTGATACTAGCACCGCACTCATTCCTCCCAGCGCAGCAAACCCCATAATGCCAACATTGAGTAGCCCGGCATAACCCCATTGTATGTTGACGCCCAGTGCCATCACAGCCGAGATCAGACACAAATTGAAAATGCCGAGTGCTACCGACCAGGACTGCCCGAAGCCGATGAGTATCATCAAGAGGCCAATCAGGCCAAAAGAAAAGAAAGTTTTTTGTTTATCGGTCATAACACTTTCCCTTTCAGGATGCCGGTCGGTTTCACCAGTAATACCAGGACCAGAATGATGAAAGATACCGCGAATTTATAATCGGTAGACAATAATTGCATCAGTCCCGAAGGTTCCATGCTGACGGGTAACAGGTAGACAAATACTTTCTTATAAGCGTAAGTTACGACAACTTCGGAAAAAGCGATCACGTAGCCACCGAGAATTGCACCGATCGGGTTACCGATTCCACCGACGATTGCGGCGGCGAACATCGGCAATAGCAGCTGCAGATAGGTAAAAGGCTTGAAGCTTTTGTCGAGACCGTAAAGGGTACCCGCGATTGTGGCGAGAATAGCGGTGATCACCCAGGTGACGAAAACAACGCGATCTGGGTCTACCCCAGACAGTAAGGCCAGGTCTTCATTATCCGAATAGGCGCGCATCGCCTTGCCAGTACGAGTTTTCTGCAAAAACCAGAATAGTGCTATCACCAGTACGATAGCGATGAAAATGGTCAACCCCTGCGACAGCTTGATCGTCAGACCCTCGCTAAGCCCGGTGGCCGCCTTGAAATCGCGCGCGCGGATGATAAATCGTTCGCCGTCGAGAAAACGCTGATCGTTCGGTCCAATAATAAAGCGCACGATGCCGTTGGTCATGAACATCACGCCCATCGACGCGATCATTAGAGTGACCGGTGCTGCCTTATGATGGCGGTAATAACGATAAACCATCTTGTCGGTTGCCACTAAAAACAATATGGTAAGCACGATGCCAATCGGTAACGCCAGTAGCGCGGTGGGTAGTGGGCCAAGATTCACCCCCAGTGATTGCAACCACCAGGTTACCAGTATGGTGATCATAGTGCCGAATGCCATCGTGTCGCCGTGTGCGAAGTTAGCAAAGCGAAGGATGCCAAAAACCAGTGTGACGCCTAGCGCACCCAGTGCCAATTGCGAGCCATAGGACAGGGCAGGGACCACTATGAAGTTTAACAGCAGTATGATGGCGTTGATCAAATCTGTGATGGCTTCCATCTTTAACCCGTAATTTTTATATAGAAAGTCATAACTATTAACCGCCTTTACGAATACGCGGGTTAACCCCCCAGAAACGAACGTCTTACTTCGGGGTTGGCGAGCAAGGCCTTCCCGGTATCGGTATGCCGATTTTCACCGATCACCAGGACAAAGCCCTTATCGGCTATGTTCAGTGCCTGACGCGCATTTTGCTCTACCATTAAGATCGCTACGCCGGTTTGTCGAATTTCGAGTATACGATCGAAGAGTTCGTCCATCACAATTGGGGAGACACCTGCCGTTGGTTCGTCGAGCATCAATACTGCTGGTTGCGACATCAAAGCCCTGCCGACCGCAACTTGCTGGCGCTGTCCGCCCGAAAGTTCACCTGCGAGCTGCTGCTGTTTTTCCGCCAGCATGGGAAATAACTCAAATACCTGCTCGATGGTTTGGCTGATATCGTCGTCGCGTAAAAATGCGCCCATCTCCAGGTTTTCGAGCACCGTCATGCTGACGAATACGTTACTGGTCTGGGGCACAAAGGCAATGCCCTCGGCGATGCGATCCTGTGTACTCAGGCAGGAAATATCCTTGCCTTTAAACCGGACCGACCCCGATTTGAGATCGAGCATACCGAGCATTGCCTTCATCGCGGTCGATTTGCCGGCACCGTTGGGGCCAACGATTACCGCGATCTGGCCTTCCCCGACCTCGACCGTGCAATCCTTGAGAATATCAGCGCCTCCATAACCTCCTGTCATTGCTTCGCCGATCAGGAAACTCATGGAGCCCCCCCGGCTTTCGCCTGTAGATCCTTGTTTTTCATGCCGCGACCCAGATAGGCCTCTATCACTTCTTCATTATTCCGCACTTCTTCTGCGCTGCCTTCCGCTAGCACTGCGCCCTCGGCCATGCAGATTACCGGGTCGCACATACGCCCGATAAAATCCATATCGTGTTCGATCATGCAAAAGGTGTAATTCTTATCCTGGTTGAGCCGCATGATTGCATCACCGATTTCCTTCAACAGAGTACGGTTAACGCCAGCACCAACCTCATCGAGGAATACGACCCTGGCATCGACCATCATGGTTCGACCCAGCTCCAGTAGCTTTTTCTGCCCACCCGACAGGTTGCCGGCCAATTCGTCGGCAATGTGATCCAGATTCAGGAAATCGATTACCTCCACCGCCCTGTGGTGAATTTCCTGCTCTTCCAGCTCGACCTGTGTGCGTCGGAACAGTGCGTTTACCAGGTTCTCGCCAGATTGACCGCCTGGAACCATCATCAGGTTTTCGGTGACCGTCATGCGTGAAAACTCGTGGGCAATTTGAAAGGTGCGCAACAACCCTTTGTCGAAAAGCTGGTGCGGCTTGAGGCCAGTAATATCTTCGCCCTCGAGAAAGACACGACCAGAGGTAGGGGTGTACAGTCCCGCGATGGTATTAAATAGCGTGGTTTTGCCGGCACCATTGGGGCCAATCAAGCCGGTGATCGAACCTTTGGCTATGTTAATAGAAGTATTATTAACCGCCTTCAACCCACCGAAATGCTTGGACAGATTTTCTACTCGAATCATAAGCTTCGGGAATATTGCTTTTTTTTGATAATCACTGTGCTTGGCATGTTTCGGCAGCGGAGTAGGCGCAGTCTACACAAAAGTACACTGTGAACCTAGCACGTTGATACGTTGCGGGTTGAGCCCGGTGAAAGCGAGGCAGGTTAGAAGCAATTTCCTCATGCTATTACCTTGAATTTCGCTATACCCGACCAGGTGTCAGCCCATTAAAATCCGGCTTTAGCGCCCGGAAAGATAGTAGAGTATTTCGTCGTTTCGGACCTAAGACCCGGAATCTAACATGAATAAATTTTGCGAGGACTTACACCAGAAATTCTGCAATACTGACAGTTAACCCCCCTGACCCTGCCACACCAGAAACCGGATATTTAGAATTTTATGTTTAGAAATTATTTTCAACGCCCTGAAGTTTTACTATACCTGTTCTCAGCTTCGGTGCCACTATCTTTTGCGACCTGGCAGGCTTTAATTAATAATTTCGCAATCGAGCAGGTCAGTTTTACCGGTATCGAAATTGGTATTTTGCAAAGCCTGCGCGAAATCCCGGGATTACTCGCATTCGGGGTTATTTTTTTACTGCTGCTGTTTCGCGAACAAACAGCCGCTTTTCTGGCGTTAATCGCCCTCGGAATCGGCACCGCGATTACCGGCTTTTTGCCATCGGTGATGGGTCTCTACTTCACCACGGTATTGATGTCGTTCGGGTTTCATTATGCCGAAACCATACAGCAGTCGCTCAGTTTGCAATTGATCAGCAAGGAACGATTACCATTGGTGATGGGCCGCCAAATTGCTATTGGTGCATTTACCGGGCTGGTGGTATTTACCGTTTTGTATCTTTTGGTCGACCTGATGGATTTTGGGTATCGTTGGGTATACCTGCTCGGTGGCAGTTTCTCAGTGGTGATAGCAGCGGTGATGTATTTTTCCTTCCCGTATTTTAAGGGAGAGACCGAGCAGCATAAGAAACTGGTGTTTCGAAAGCGCTACTGGCTTTATTACCTACTGACCTTTTTTTCCGGTGCGCGCCGCCAGATATTCATCGTCTTTGCTGGTTTTTTGATGGTGGAAAAATTTCATTTTACTGTGGGGGAAATGTCGATGCTATTTCTGGTCAACGGCGTCTTGACGATTTATCTGGCGCCACGCATCGGCCGATTGGTGAGTTATTGGGGGGAAAAGCGAACCCTGACCCTCGAATACTGTGGTCTGATTATTATCTTCAGTGCCTATGCGATCGTCGAAAGCGCCGCGTTTGCCTCGGTTCTGTATATCCTGGACCACATCTTTTTCGCGATGGCGATCGCGTTGAAAAGTTACCTGAAAAAGATTGCAGACCCCGCAGACATGGCCTCTACGGCTGGGGTCGCATTCTCGATCAATCACATCGCTGCGGTTGTTCTGCCTTTTTTACTCGGACTGGTGTGGATCGTGTCGCCACCGTTGGTGTTCCTGGTGGGTACTTTCATCGCTTTCATGTCACTGGTGTTTTCGCAAATGGTTCCGAGTTCGCCAGAGCAGGGGATGGAGACGGTTTTTTCGCACAGTTGAAGGAAATTAGCTTAGTGCAATGTAGAGTTTGTCTAGTTCAGCGACATTAGATTTGCAATCAAACGTTGCCGAACATCCTAAAGCGCTTTCAATACCCACAGTGCTCAGGTATAAATCTCCCATGCTTTTATACGATAAAGAAATGGTATATCGATTGGACAGAGCCGCCGTGCAACACGATGGCCTGGCCGAGGTCGAACTCATGCATCGCGCCGGGCAACGGGTCTGGTTCGCTATCGGTGAACGCTGGCCGTCGTTGTCGCGTATAACGGTATTTGCCGGGTCTGGCAACAATGGGGGTGATGCCTATGTGGTTGCGTTACGCGCCCGCGATTTGGGAGTCAAGGTTCAACTGATTAGCTGGGGAAAATTGTCCAGTCAGTCGGAGACTTCGGTGCATTTTCGTGAAATTTGGCAACAGCTCGGGGAAGAAATTCAACCCTGGAGCCGACAGGAAGTTAGTGGAGAATTGATCGTCGACGGTTTGCTCGGCATCGGCTTAAGCCGTCAACTCGATGATAAAACACAATCGCTGATTCAAAGCATCAATGGCTTTCCGGGGCCGAAGGTAGCGATCGATATCCCGTCTGGATTAAACGCCAATACCGGGATCGCACAACCCTGTGCAGTACAGGCTGATTTAACCGTCACCTTTATTGGCGCAAAAGTCGGTCAGTATCTGGCCGATGGACCGGATTATTGCGGTGAGTTGATATTCGACGATCTCGGCGTGTCTTCACGGACTCGTGCCAGTGTATCGCCCTCCCTCGACGTTATCGATGCTGGCAATATAACGCTCGCTGTAAGACGCAAATGTAATTCGCACAAAAATCAATTTGGACACGTATTGATTATCGGGGGGGGCAGGGGCATGAGCGGTGCCACGATGCTTGCAGCCCAGGCGGCGCTACGCGCTGGAGCAGGGCTAGTCAGTGTGCTAGTACACCCAGAATGTGTTCATAGCCTGTCCACGGTACCCGAGTTGATGGTCGAAAGTTGGGATGAAATTGAGCGAAAACTCGAGCAGGCGAGTATCGTTCTGGTAGGGCCAGGTCTGGGTCTGAGCGAGGCAGCTAATTCCTGCCTTCGGATATTACGGTCTGTAAAGAAGCCGATGGTAGTCGATGCGAGTGCCCTCGAGGCGCCATTTTTAAGAGCGCTCGCCTCGGATCAGGTAGTGATCACGCCACATCCGGGAGAAGCAGCTAGCCTGCTGTCCTTGACCGCGAATACTGTTCAGGCTGACCGGATGCAGGCGAGCCAGCAATTGGTCGATTCTTTCGGGGTAGTTAGCGTATTAAAGGGCTCGGGTACGATCGTCAGGCAAAAAGGGTCGCAACCAGCGATTAATATACGCGGTAATCCAGGTATGGCCGTGGCCGGTATGGGGGATGTGCTTGCCGGACTGATCGTGGCTTTGATGGCGCAAAGCCTGACTCCATTTGAAGCCGCAAAAAGTGCGGTGCTGATCCACGCGCTTTGTGCAGAGGCATATACGACCGAGAACGATGAAACCGGTTTAATCGCAAGCGATATCACGCAACGTATTCCGCAAATAATGCAGGAACTTCGAAATACTGTGGTCGCCCCTCCGGGATGTTGATCGGGGATGAGGCGCAAATGCGCCACCTCGGAGCGACCATTATGGAAGCCTGCCATTCGGGCGGTGTAATCGCTTTACACGGCGATCTGGGAACTGGCAAGACGACACTGGTACGCGGAGCGTTGGAATCCCTGGGTGTGACCAGGGGCGTACGAAGCCCCACTTATACCCTGATCGAGTACTATGCATTTCACCCCCTTTCAATTGCACATTTCGATTTGTATCGATTAGCACACGGGGAAGAACTTGAATACCTGGGCTATCGCGACTACCTGAATAAAGGAACGCTGTGTTTTGTCGAATGGCCAGCGCGCGCGCAGGATTACCTGAGTGACATCGGCCTCGATATATTCCTCGATTACGATATCGGCGGGCGTCGCGCGAAATTAAACGCCTGTGATGACTGGGGAAATCGAATCATCGAATCGGTGGATCTTTAAAAACAAGGTCTGATGTGACAGATCTGCAGGCATCACTTTTCATGAATGAATTATTCAAAGGTTCTTAAATACATTTCGAGAAAGATCCACTATCTGACTAATAAATATAGGAAAAGCATTGATTTTCTGGTAGAGTTTTACTATAAATAAGATTCAGGTCCTCGATAGAACGCTTTTAGCAATAAGAATTATGAATCCATTTTCAACAGCAAGGCGCCTGTTCCTGAAGCGAATGACTCGTTTTAGTATAGCCTTTGGGCTGCTAGCAGGTCATAAAATCGGTTTGGCCGAGAACTCGACAGCACTCACCGGCATACGAATTTCGCAGGCTTCAGATGACTTTACCCGTGTCGTTTTCGACCTTTCGCGCAATATAGAACACAATCTATTTGTTCTGTCAGATCCTTATCGTATTGTTATCGACCTGAGTAATACCCGTGCTAGCAAAGCCCTCGACGCCAGCTCCCAGACCACTAATTTGATGAAAGGCATTCGCTCGGCAGCGCGTGACTCTGGCGAGTATCGGATTGTCCTCGATTTGAATAGAAAAGTTCGTCCTCGCAGCTTCACCCTGCAGCCCGACGGTGAAATGGGGTATCGCCTGGTGGTTGATTTGCACGCGACAGATCTGAACCCCACTCCTATACTTACCAGTCAGCAGGAGAGACGCAAGCAGAAAAAGGTAATGGTCATCGCAATAGATCCAGGCCATGGAGGCAGAGATCCGGGCGCCATTGGCAGGAAAGGAACACGCGAAAAAGATGTAACACTGGCGGTCGCAAAAAAAATAAAGACACTCGTCAATAAAACGCCTGGTTACAGGGCGGTATTGACCCGTGAACGCGATCAGTATGTGGTGTTGCGAAATCGCGTGAAGAAGGCCCGTGGACATCGGGCAGATTTATTTTTGTCGCTTCACGCCGACTCGTACCGTAGCCCGAGCGCGCAAGGTGCTTCGGTTTATGCGCTATCACTCAATGGTGCGAGTTCGGAGGCGGCGCGCCTGATTGCCCAAAAAGAAAATTCGTCGGATTTGATTGGTGGTATCAGCCTGGACGACAAGGATGAATTGATCGCTTCGGTGTTACTCGACCTGTCCCAAACGGCGACCATTCAGGATAGCCTGGAACTGGGGTCTGATGTATTAAAACATATGGGCAAAATTTCCAGGCTCAATAACAGGGCAGTGCAGCAAGCAGAATTTGCGGTGCTAAAGGCGCCCGATATGCCGTCGATCCTGGTCGAGACAGCCTTTATATCGAATCCCAGGGAAGAATTAAAGCTACGTAGCAGCAAGTATCAACTAAAAATGGCTAAAGCTATATTTAACGGAGTTAAGGCGCACGTCAAGAGCCGTCAAACTATATAACGGCCTTCAAATCAATCGGCGCCTGCGGGCACCCTTACAGGCAGGATTAAACTCGTTATGGAAAATACGATTAACCTGCCGACCTGGTTATTTTTTTTACTTTTACTCACAGCCTTACTCCTGGTGCTGGAGCGAGTCCTGTGGCCCGGTGTCCGCTGGTATCTGCGTCGTCGGGTAAATCGAGTCATCGAGGAGGTTAATACCAGGCTCGATATCGAAATTCGTCCGTTCCAGCTCACCCGTAAACAGGCCCTGGTAGACCAACTGGTTTTTGACGACAGGGTAGTTGCCGCGATAAAGGATTACGCCCATGATCATCAGATACCGAAGGAAATGGCACAGGCAAGGGTGTTGCGCTACGCCAAAGAAATTACACCTTCATTCAATGCATACCTTTATTTTCGATTTGGATACTGGTTAGCCAAAACGATCGGTCGCATGCTTTATCGTGTACGCGTTGGATTTTTCGACGATGATGGCCTGAATAATATCCCAGCCGATGCAAGCGTTATATTCGTAATGAATCATCGCAGCAATATGGACTATATTCTGGTGTCCTTTCTGGTGGCCGAAAAAACAGCTTTGTCATATGCAGTCGGAGAATGGGCACGAATCTGGCCTCTTCAAACATTGATCAAATCGATGGGTGCGTTTTTTGTGCGAAGTAATTCTAAGAATCCATTGTACCGAAGAGTACTCGAACGTTATGTTCATCTGGCAACACGCGCCGGGGTTTGCCAGGCCGTGTTTCTCGAAGGTGGTTTGACCCGGGACGGCAAGTTGCGAAACCCGAAACAGGGATTTCTCGATTACATGCTGCGTGACTATCACCCAGACATCGATCGGGATGTTGTATTCGTTCCAGTTGGAATCAATTACGATCGTGTCGTCGAAGACGTAAGCCTGGTACGAAAACTAGACCCGACTGCGAACAAAAAGAGTTTCTGGTTCGTACTCAATACGACGATCAAATTTATTGGTAAAACCTTGCTAATGAGTCGAAAAAAACGCTGGTTGAGATTTGGTTATGCGAGTGTCAATTTCGGTAAGCCGCTCTCAATGCGGGAATATTGTGAGCAGGAAGAGATCGACTTCAGCCAACTGGATCAATCCGGTCGTTTTAGCCAGGTCGAAAAACTGAGTCATCAGTTGATGCAAGATATAGCCGATGTGGTGCCAGTTTTACCTTTTGCGCTGATGAGTCAGCTAATGCTGGAATATCAGTCCCAATGGCTTAGCGAACTGGAATTGAAAGCACTGGCCTCCAGGCGAATCGAATACTTGCAGGCTAAGGGAGCCCCGATCAAACTCGCAGCCAATGCATGCGAGGGTGTATTAGCCGCTGCCCTGACCATGCTCGAAGGTCGAGGATTTATCGAGTCACGCGATAATCTGTTACGTGCAAACCCAGAAACCCTCGACCTCCTCAGATACTACGCCAATTCGATCGATCGATGGGCTGACTAGATTTCGCCCCTGTCACGAATACAATTAACTAGCGTCTTTGATGAATGCTTCGATGGCCTCTCGATACCCCGAAAAATCAGTTACATTATTATGCGCTGCGCCAGCGATCACCCGATAAGTTACATTCGCGTTGGTTAATCTGTCGCGCAGGATTTCCGCATGCTTTTTTGGGACTACCCGGTCGGATTCCGCAGTTACGATTAAAACAGGTGTGGTAATTTCAGGCGCGTATTTAACCGAGTCGAATCGGTCTTTGACCAGATACCTGACGGGGAATACAGGATAATGCGTCTGGGCTACTGCCGTCACGCTGTCGTAAGGAGTGAGGAGTATCAATTGATCGACTCGACGTTTGGTTGCCAGGTAAACAGCAATACCGCTACCGAGACTACGACCAAACAGGCTAATCGACGAGTGCTGTTGACGGATCTTGTCGTAGATAGCCAGCGAATCGGAAAACAGTGCTGCTTCGGTCGGTTTGCCTTCGCTATTACCATAGCCTCGATAGTTGACCAGATAAACGGTGTAATCCTTAAACAGGGACTCAAACTGAAATATGTTATTGGTGATTACCTCGGCGTTTCCGCCAAAGTAAATCAGCGCCCTGGGCTGGCCGCCGTTGAGAATCCAGCCCTGTAGTTTTATTCCCTGATTGTCGAAGGTCATAGTCTCGCTACTAATGTCGACAGGAGATGGAACGGAATAGAACAACAGGTTGCGTTGCAGTAAGTAGAGCAGACCCATGAATAGTAGATAAGCCGCGGCCGACAGGTAAATCAGGGACAATATGGTCTTCATCTGGCTATGGTTTTTTGCGAATGGAGTATGCGCGAATAATAACCCAGATCGGTGTCTGATAATCCACGGCTGGAATATAATTCAAGCTACGTACTGGCTACAATTTCAAACCCATAGGCGTTATAGTCCGGTTTCGATAAATTGAAGCGTATTACCTTGCCCCTGATCCAGACCTTATCCTCTCACCTGGTAAACCAGATCGCCGCGGGCGAAGTGGTTGAGCGCCCCTCGTCGGTAGTAAAGGAACTGGTGGAAAACAGTCTCGATGCGGGTGCCGAGTCGATTGTTGTTGAAATTGAATCGGGGGGTACGCGGCTGATTCGAGTGAGTGACGATGGTTGTGGTATCGATCAGGATGAATTGTCGATCGCGATTGCGCGGCACGCAACCAGCAAACTGCGCGAGTTGGACGACCTGGAGAAAATATCTACACTTGGTTTCCGTGGTGAGGCTTTACCGAGTATCGCATCGGTGTCTCGATTGACCCTGAGCTCGCGCAGGAAAGAGGCCGAGCATGGCTGGAAAATAACAGCACGAGAGGAACAGGGCCCAGTACCACATCCCTCATCACCAGGTACGGTCGTTGAGGTGGGCGAACTGTTTTATAATGTGCCGGCGCGTAAGAAGTTCCTTCGAACCGAACAAACCGAATACAGGCATATCGAGTCACTGTTCAAGACGCTGGCGCTGAGCCACCCTAAAGTCGGGTTCAAACTGATCCATAACCAAAAAGTGATCTACCAGCTAAGCGCCGCGCATGATACTGAAGAGATCCTTCAACGCCTGTCGACGCTCTGTGGAAAGTCCTTTGCGCAAAGTCTGCTTAAAATCGATGCCGAAACCGACGGTTACCGCTTGTCGGGGTGGGTGGCTTTACCGACGTTTAATCGGAGCCAGGCAGACATGCAGTATTTTTTTGTGAACCAGAGAATTATCCGGGATAAAACGATTAGCCATGCGATACGCCAGGCTTATCAGGATGTGATGTTTCACGGCCGACATCCTGCCTTCGTATTATCGCTCGGTCTGGATACCCGCCAGCTCGATGTTAACGTGCATCCACAAAAACACGAAGTACGATTCCGTAACTCGCGTCTGGTGCACGATTTTCTTTATCGTAGCCTGCACCAGGCCCTGGCCAATGTACAGCCCGAACATCAGGTCGATTCACCGGCGTTTGCTCTGCACCAGGCGGGTTTCGCAAAGCGGCCAGTGACACCTCAACAGGTGGGTATCGGATTTCACCGGCCTACTTCTAATTCAACTTATACAGCCAACGTTCACGAGCAGACGGCCGCCTATGCTTCTCTGTTGCAGGCAGATGACGTGGCTCTGGATGCTACACAACTGGAACAACAGGTTCCACCGCTAGGTTACGCGATTGCGCAGCTCAAAGGAGTTTATATCCTCGCTGAAAATACCACTGGCCTGATTATCGTCGATATGCATGCCGCGCACGAAAGAGTCGTTTACGAGCGAATGAAGCAAAATGCGGCGCACGAAGACGTCATCAATCAACCCTTGCTGGTCCCGTTATCGCTTCATGTGAGCCGTACCGAGGCCGACCTGGTGGAAGAAAACCAGGCATTGTTTGTCCACCTGGGATTTAATCTCGAGCGGCTCAGCCTGGAGCAAATTCGGATCAAGGCGATACCGGCACTGCTGAAGAATTCGGATACTGAGCGGCTTATCCGGGACCTACTGGCCGATTTACTCGAATACGGCCATTCGGAACGAATTCAACAGCATGAAAATGAATTGCTGGGAACCATGGCCTGCCACGCCTCGGTTCGCGCCAACCGGCTTTTGTCGATTGAGGAAATGAACGCGTTGTTGCGAGATATCGAACAAACCGAACGCAGTGGACAGTGTAACCATGGCCGGCCTACCTGGAAGCAATTAAGCCTGGATCAACTGGACAAGCTCTTCAAACGCGGTCAGTAAAATGCGGTCGCCAAAAGTGATATTTCTGATGGGTGCTACTGCGACCGGCAAGACCGGTCTTGCAGTAGATATCGCACAACGATTTCCTGTCGAAATTATCAGCGTCGATTCTGCGTTAATCTACCGGGGTATGGATATTGGTACAGCAAAGCCGGATGCAAAACAGCTGGCTAGCGCACCTCATTTTCTTATCGATATTATCGAACCGGAACAGCAATACTCGGTGTGGAATTTTGTCAACGATGCGACGCATTTGATCCGGCAAATCATTAGACGGGGCAATATACCACTGTTGGTTGGCGGGACTATGATGTACTACCATGCGCTCGAAAACGGCTTGAACAAGTTGCCGGAAGCCGACCACTTTATTCGGGCCCGGCTCTATGCTGAAGCAGGGAAAATAGGCTGGGCCGCGATGCACGAAAAGCTCTCCAGCATTGACCCATCTGCCGCTGGGCGGATAAAAACCGGTGATTCGCAGCGCATCCAACGTGCACTCGAAGTGTTCGAAATCACTGGGGAACCTCTGTCTGTGCTTCAGGACAAATCGGCTCAAAGGCTCGAATGGGAAGCCTTTAGACTCATATTGAATGTGAAGGATAGGGCGAAATTGCACGAGCGAATAGAACAGCGCTTCAATCAAATGCTAGAGTATGGAATTATTGCTGAAGTTGAGGGTCTTAGACAACGATCGGGATTAAATCTTTCGTTACCTTCGATGCGCTGTGTTGGTTACCGGCAGGTATGGCAATACCTCGATGGCAGTTTGAGTCACGAGCAGATGATTCACAAGTCCATAGTGGCCACACGGCAATTGGCAAAGCGCCAGATGACCTGGTTGCGCAAGCAGGCACAAAGTTATGCCTTCGATTGCCTGGATTACAGGAAAGATGCTATATTCAAATTGCTCGATGAAGTATTTCCAGGCGCATGACTGGAGTGTGGTAACACTCTGGAAGGGGGAGTGATCAGGTGCGCTGGAAAGTTAATGGGTCTATGTCTTCAGTCTGAACAGGGAATTAGCTCGGCGAGAATATATCTGACCACTAGGTGTGACTATAAGTCATTGTTTTATAATAATATATGGAGACCAGGTCGATCGGTTTCCTCGCTCTGAGGAATTCTGAATGAATACTCTGGCGACCCAAAATAATAATTTTAAGGAGAACAAATATGTCTAAAGGACAAATGTTACAGGAACCTTACCTGAACGCGTTAAGAAGAGAGCATGTCCCAGTATCAATTTTTCTGGTTAATGGAATCAAATTACAGGGACAGATCGAGTCATTTGACCAGTTTGTCGTGCTGCTAAAAAATAATGTGAGCCAGATGGTATACAAGCACGCTATTTCGACGGTCGTACCGGCAAGAAATGTGACTATTGATTTGCCTGTTGAAGATGAGGAAGGGAATCAATAAAAAATCCTCAGGAGGTATCGTTGTTCGAATTTGAACGGCCGCGGAGTGGTGAACGAGCACTCCTGGTACATGTAAATTTTCAGCATCGGCCTGATCAGGATGATCAGGCCGAATTTATAGAACTGGTTAGGTCGGCCGGTATCAGCGCCGTCGAACTGGTGCTGAGCAGCCGAATACAACCATCGGCACGAACTTTCATCGGAAAAGGTAAGCTTGAAGAAATTGCCGAACTGGTGAAAACGCACGAAGTCGAAGTTGTTCTTTTTAATCACTCGCTTTCGCCTTCACAGGAAAGAAACCTCGAGCGTCATTTGCAATGCCGTGTGCTGGACAGAACCGGCCTGATTCTGGATATTTTCGCGCAAAGAGCCCAGTCATTCGAGGGTAAGCTCCAGGTCGAACTGGCACAACTCAAACACCTTTCTACTCGCTTGGTACGCGGCTGGACCCATCTGGAAAGACAAAAAGGCGGCATTGGTTTGCGCGGGCCTGGCGAAACACAGCTCGAAACGGATCGCCAGTTGCTGGGTAAACGCATCAAGTACCTGAATAACCGACTAGTCAAGGTATCAAGCCAGCGAAAACAGAGTCGGCAGGCGCGGAAAAAGGCAGATATTCCAACGGTGTCGGTGGTGGGATATACCAATGCTGGTAAGTCAACCTTATTCAATGCCCTGACCGAGTCTAGCGCCTACGTTGCCGACAAGCTTTTTGCCACCCTGGATCCGACACTGCGAAAACTGCAAATCGACGATCAACTGTCGGTTATTTTAGCAGATACTGTGGGGTTCATCCGTCATTTGCCGCATGATCTGGTGGCCGCCTTTCGAGCCACGCTGCTCGAAATCCGCGAAGCTGATTTAATTATGCACGTGGTGGATTGCGCCGACGAGAACAGGCATGAAAAAATAGAGGCGGTTAACCGAGTGCTGGATGAAATTGGCGCTATGCAGGTTCCGCAAATTATAATTTATAACAAAATCGACTTAGCGGATTATAAACCACGAATCGATGTCGACGAACAGGGACAATCCTGGCGGGTTTGGTTGTCTGCAATCAGCCGGGCGGGGTTCGATCAACTGTACGAAGTACTGTACGCCAGGTTTAGTGAACAAAAACAGTATTGCAGCCTCGTATTAAAGGCCGACGAAGGGCAAATACGAGCATTTTTATTCACCCAGGGCGCAATAGATAGTGAAATTTACCAGGGTAACGGTGATATCGACTTGAAACTTCGTATCTCGCCCTCACTTCTTGGACGATTGTACCGGAAATTCCAGCTCAACAGCGAGCGCCTGATAAAACAGCCTGATTCACTTGCAGGAGCCGCATAGGAACCTTTACAATCCGCACTCTTTAACAGTGCTTTGAAAGTGACAGGCATTTTTAATTTTAAACTCAGCTACTGGAGAGAACTATGCCCTGGAATGAACCGGGTAAAGATAAGGATCCATGGGGGCAAAGAAATAACGAAGGCCCACCCGATCTGGATGAATTGTTAAAAAACCTCAAAGATAAGTTTGGCGGTTTGCTCGGCGGCGGGGGCGGAAAGGGCGGAGGCCCCAAGATCCCTGGTGAAATTGGCAATATATCCGGTATTATCGGTTTTGCCGCAATCGCGCTGACGATCGTCTGGCTGTTGACTGGAATTTACATCGTAGACGAAGGCTGGCGTGGAGTCGAAACTCGTTTTGGCGCTAGAACCGTTGTGACTCAGTCGGGTCCGCACTGGCGTATTCCCTGGCCGATCGAAGATGTCGAACAGATTGACGTCGCCAATATCCGAACTGCCCGTATAGATACCAAAATGCTGACCAGCGATGAAAACATCGTCGTCATGAGTCTCGAAGTACAGTACAACATCAAGGACCCACAGAAATTTGTCTTCGAAATTCGAGATCCAGACGTTACCCTCGTACAGACGGCTGAAACCGCAATTCGCGAAGTCGTAGGCAACAATGATATGGATTTAATTATAACCGAAGGTCGAGCCGTGATCGGTAGCGATACCAAGGCAATTATGCAGCAAATTCTCGACTCTTATCAAACCGGACTCAACGTGGTGACTGTTAACATGGGCGAGGCTCAACCCCCGGAAGAAGTTCAAGACGCTTTCGAAGACGCGATCAAGGCCCGCGAGGATGAACAGCGCATCATCAACGAAGCCAATGCCTTTCGTAACGGTATCGTGCCGAAAGCGCGAGGCGATGCGGAAACCCTGCTGGAACAGGCCGCAGCCTATAAAACCCGCGTAGTCAAATCTGCCCAGGGTGAAACCAGTCGCTTTGATCAATTACTCGCCGAGTATCAGCGAGCTCCCGAAGTTACTCGTGAGCGCCTTTATTTAGACACCATCGAGTCGGTTTTGGCTCGCACACCCAAGGTAATGATCGATATAGATAGTGGTAGTAACCTGCTGTTTTTACCGCTCGATCAGTTGATTTCAGGGAGTCGAATTAATACCAATACCGGTTTAGACGGGCAGGCGGGTGATATCACCTCACGATCTTTAATCGATGAATTTCAACGCAGTACCTCGCGTTCAAGAACCAGGGAGACACGACAATGAGTAATATTAGATTTGGTTTCGTGCTGCTGATTATTGTTGCCCTCGTGGTCTGGATGTCGGCCTTTATCGTGCATGAAAGGGAATTGGCGATAAAATTCAAACTGGGTGAAATTGTCGAGGCAAACTTTAAGCCCGGACTGTATTTTCAAATTCCGATTATTAACAATGTACGAAAATTCGATAGCCGAATTTTGACCCTGGATACGCCATCGGAACGGTTCTTAACCAGCGAAAAGAAAAACGTGATCGTCAATTCGTTCGTCAAGTGGCGCATCACCGATCCCAAGACTTACTACACCTCGACCGGTGGCGATGAAAGGCGTGCGATCGCACGCATGTCTTCTATCATCAACGATGAGTTGAAGAGCCAGATTGGCGCCAAAACCATGCGCGAAGTTATCTCGGGTGAGCGTGCGTCAATTATGCAGGTCGTGACCGATAATGCCGGGGTGAAAATCGAGGATCTGGGAATTGAATTGATAGACGTCCGGATTAAAAAGGTAGAATTGCCGGAAAATGTGAGTAACAACGTTTATCGACGCATGGCGACCGAACGCCAGACCGTCGCCAAGGAGTTTCGATCACGCGGTGAAGAGCAGGCCAAGAAAATCAGGGCTAACGCTGCTCGCCAACGCGAGGAAATTCTTGCCGAAGCCTACCGGAAGTCAGAAGAGATTCGCGGCCAGGGTGATGCACTCGCGGCCAAGACCTACGCTGATTCGTACAACCAGGATAAGGACTTTTATTCCTTTACTCGAAGTTTGAGGGCTTATGAAAACAGCTTCGGTAACAATCAGGATTTGATTGTATTGAGTCCGGATTCTGACTTTTTCAAGTTTTTCAAGGATTCAAAAACAAAATAAACGATCAGGC
>CAZJEJ010000007.1:32660-38431 GCA_964544945.1 uncultured Gammaproteobacteria bacterium
GATTCTGACTTTTTCAAGTTTTTCAAGGATTCAAAAACAAAATAAACGATCAGGCTAGTGAGTAATCATTCGTCTGGAGCGGGCGTTTAAAAAACGCCCGTTTTTTTTTGCGAGAATAATATGAACTGGGGCGATCTGTTTTCTGCGCTGGCGCTGGTAATGATAATCGAGGGCATTATTCCTTTTATCAGCCCAACAGGTTATAAGAGTACGATGCAACAAATGATTGGCATGCCGGACTCCACCTTGAGGTACATTGGCTTGGGGCTGATGATCGTCGGTGTCGTCAGCCTGTACCTGGTGCGAGGATAGTCGGTCTATGCCGGATCGCCGCAATAATCGCTGGTTACTCCCCGACGGGGTGCAGGAAACCCTGCCACCCGATGCATTAGCCGTAGAGTTGCTGCGCAGAAAAATTCTCCGCATATACCATTCATGGGGCTATGACCTGGTCATGCCTGCGATGATCGAGTTTATGGATTCGCTGTTGACTGGAACCGCGCATTCACTCGATACCAAAACCTTTGCCCTGGTCGATCAGCAAACGGGCAAGCAAATGGGCGTTCGCTCCGATATGACGCCCCAGGTTGCGCGTATCGATGCGCATCTGCTGGCCGACAATCAACGCGAGCATCGAGTTAGCCGATTGTGTTACTGCGGGCATCTGCTACATGCCCAGGGCGAGGGCATTACTTCGAGTCGCACACCCTTGCAGATAGGTGCCGAAATATTCGGTAACGACACGATCGCAGCCGACGTGGAAATCGTTAGTCTGATGATAGAAACCCTGCATGGGGCGTCGTTGCAAACCATTTCGATCGATATAGGCCATGTAGGCATATTTCGTAGCCTGGTGCGAAATACCGGTCTTGATAGCGATCAGGAAAATAACCTGTACGATATGTTGCAGAGAAAATCGATGCCTGATCTAGAGCAATACCTGCAACAATTGTCACTGGATGAAGAGTTAATATCACGGATTTACCAACTGGCTCTACTCAATGGCGATAGTTCAATTATTGACGATGCGCGAGGGTTTTATTCCGCTTGTGCCGACGACCTGCTGCAATCGCTCGATCATATGCAGGCTGTGGTGGAGGGTGTACAAAAAAAATATCCAGATACGATGATCCATTGCGATCTCTCCGAGTTACGCGGTTACAGTTATCATACCGGTCTGGTTTTTGCCGCATTTTTACCGGGTCAGGGCAAGGAAATAGCACGTGGTGGTCGCTACGACGATGTTGGTAGTGTGTTTGGCAATGCCAGAGCTGCAACTGGCTTTAGCGCCGATCTGCTAAACCTGTACCAGCTTTCTCCCGCATCAGGCCAGCAAACTGCCGGTATTCTTTCGCCCAATAACGACGACCCCGGGCTGGAAAAGTTAATCAACGATTTGCGGGCTAAAAGCGAACGCGTGGTTGTCGATCTCACCGATGGAAAGATAGGCCCCACAGATCAGCACTGCGACCGTGTGTTTGAAAATCGCTCAGGTGCCTGGGTGGTGCGAGAGGTATAAACTTATATGGCAAAATCAGTTGTTGTAATCGGTACGCAATGGGGAGACGAAGGCAAGGGAAAGATCGTCGACCTGTTGACTGACCGGGCCCGGGCCGTAGTACGTTTTCAAGGCGGACACAATGCCGGGCACACGCTCGTAATCGACGGCAAGAAAACAATACTGCACCTGATCCCATCGGGGGTTTTGCACGATGAGGTAATGTGCCTGATCGGGAATGGGGTAGTCCTGTCGCCAGAAGCTCTGTTAAAAGAAATTAGCCAACTCGAAGCCAATGGCGTGTCGGCGCGTGAACGCATTACTATCAGTGAATCCTGCCCGCTAATTTTGCCCTACCATATCGCGCTCGACCAGGCGCGCGAAACCGCGCGTGGTGAAAAGGCGATCGGCACCACAGGAAGGGGCATCGGGCCTTGCTACGAAGATAAGGTTGCACGACGTGGGATTCGCTTCGGCGAATTACTCAACGCCGAGCTTTTCACCAAACGCCTGCAGGAAGTACTCGAGTACCATAATTTTGCGCTGGTCAATTATTTCAGGGTTGACCCGGTCGACTTCCACAGGACTCTCGACCAGGCCTTGCAACAGGCCGATGAGCTGCGTGATCTGGTCGGAGATGTTCCCGCCAAGCTGCACGAATTAAGGGAAAAGGGCGAACCTGTCCTGTTTGAGGGTGCACAGGGCGCGTTGCTCGATATCGACCATGGCACCTATCCATATGTTACCTCATCGACCACCACCTCGGGTGGTGCTGCATCGGGATCGGGTGTTGGCCCGAGAGACCTTGAGTACATACTCGGTATCGTCAAAGCGTATACCACACGCGTTGGTTCGGGTCCTTTTCCCACTGAACTTGAGGATGAAAATGGACAACATATGGGTGAAAGAGGGCACGAATTCGGTGCTACCACGGGACGAAAACGCCGCTGTGGATGGCTCGACATGGTTACGCTGAATCGCTCGTTTAAACTCAACTCGGTGAGTGGGATATGTATTACCAAGCTTGACGTGCTTGATGGACTGGATACGCTGAAAATAGCCGTTGCCTACCGTTTTAACGGACACCAAATTACCACGCCCCCGGCCGGTGCCGATAGCTTTGAAGCCTGCGAACCAGTGTACATCGAAATGCCAGGCTGGCAGGAATCGACCTATGGGCTAAAAACCTACGAAGCGTTACCTTCTGCGGCAATCGACTATTTGAACAAGATCGAAGAACTCTCGGGTGTTCCGATCGATATCGTTTCGACAGGACCGGATCGTGACGAAACAATCGTGCTAAGACATCCCTTTGCTGCCTAGTTCAATGGCTGGAATGAAATCGTTACAAAAAAATCGCTCAAAATAGGTAAGAATTAGAAAAGCGCTGATCAATTTTTCATCGCCATCCCGTTGTAACAGGACCGAATATGACAAATCTGGTATCGAGGTTTATAGTCATTCTGGTATTCGCGTATGCCGGGTCAGTGTTCGCTCAACCCGGCCTGTGGCAGGATGTCGTGAAGCAGGCCAGGCAAGGTAGCGATACCTCGACAACACGCTATTTCGACAACGATGACCAGGCACTTCGTAAACTACTCAACCTGGTTCCCAAAGAGTTGAGCGGCCAGAGTACAACCATCGACCTGCCCATGCCCGATGGCAGTCTCGCCTCCTTCAGCATCGTCGAATCTTCGATCATGGAAACCGGGTTAGCTGCGAAATATCCAGAGATTAAAAGTTATAAAGTCTACGGTATCGATGATCCTGGTGCATCAGGCCGGGTCGATATAAGCCCCAAAGGGTTTCGTGGAATGGTATATACCTCGCAGGGACGGATATTTATCGACCCTGACTGGCAAAACCCAGCAACGCAGCGTTACCTGTCTCGAGCGAGTCGGGGAGAACCTTCGAAGAGCGGCTTTCAGTGTCGTGCAAATCAGCTACCCGGTAACCAGTCGTATTCTCCGGATATAAGTTACCGAACACAAAATCGAATTACAGGTAGTTTACTCGAATATCGACTGGCAGTTTCCACTACCCAGGAGTATGCCCTGGCGCCAGGCGTGAATACAAGTGGGCCCATAGACGATCCAACTATCATATCGGATGCTTTAGCCGAAATTAATACAGCAATTAATCGCGTCAATGTTATTTACGAACGTGATCTCGGTATTCGCCTGGTGCTGGTAGCTAATAATGACCAGTTAATCGATGTCGATGCTTCGAGTCCCCTTGCTGGATTCAATAACGACGGCTTACAACTTCTAGCCAATAATAAATCCTGGATCGATACCAGGATTGGAGTGGGTAGCTACGACATTGGTCACGTATTTAGCACGGGAGCGGGAGGTGTCGCGAGGATTGCTTCGACCTGCGATGATTTGATCAAAGCAGAGGGAGTGACAGGATTATCCAATCCTGTAGGCGATGTTTTTTACATAGATTATGTAGCGCATGAAATTGGTCATCAATTCGGTGCCGAACATACTTTCAATGGCACCACATTAGATTGTGGCGGAGCGAATCGAAGACCATTGACTGCTTTCGAGCCAGGTAGTGGTTCAACCGTGATGGCGTATGCGGGTATCTGCGGCGCAGAGAATATTCAAACCAATAGCGATGCGACATTCCATTCAAAGTCGATAGAACAAATCGATAGCTTCGTCTCTAGCGGCGGGAGTTGTTCGGCTATCGTCTCCGCCGGTAATCCTGGTGAACCGGTTGCCGATGCTGGAGTGGATCGGGTAATTCCAGTGGGAACGCCATTTTTGCTGGCGGGTAGTGGCACGGATACCGACCCAGGAGATATTCTCAGTTACCAGTGGGATCAAATAGACGCTGGCACCGAGACGTCATCGGCCACTTTGGGAGACGATCTGGGTGACAATGCCTTGATTCGATCCTACGTACCTCAACTTACCGGGGATCGAGATATTCCAGCCCTGGGAACTCAGGTTCTCGATGGGCCTTTCGACGTGAGCGAAGCCTTGCCCTGTACTGCCCGAGACCTGAATATGCGTTTGACGGTGCGCGATGGCAAAAGTGGGCAAGGCACCGACGACCTGAAATTAACCGTCGACTCTAATTCTGGCCCTTTCAGGATCACCTCGCAAACATCTGCTTCTTCAATTTACGTCAGTTCTGGTGCTGTTTCCATTACCTGGGATGTCGCCAATACCAATATTGCACCAGTCAATTGCGCAAATGTCGATATTGACCTGCTTACTTTTTCGAGCGACCACAGTACCTATGCGGTTACACCGTTGAAAACAGTCGCCAATAACGGAAATAATCTGGTGGTTCTTCCAGATAATTCAAATTCAAATGCGCGTTTTCGTGTGAGTTGTAATGACAATATTTTTTACGATATTTCTGATGAGGACCTGACAATTGTAAGTACGGCTGGCCCCGGAATTAACCCCTTTGCTACCACTGGCAATACAACATTTTTCAATGACTTTGGGCTGGTATTTGCCGCGAGTGCCGGTACCTGTAATACCAACCGCGGAGGCGGAGGTGGTGGCGGTGGTAGTTTTGCTGGTGTTGGCACTGCCAGCAGCAACAGTATTTTCGATTACCTCTGGCTGATATTTTTATCTAGCCTGGTTTTCGGGGTTTCGTTAAGAAGGTTTTACTCAGGCAGATTCCAGGTCTCTGCTACGCTACGCGCGAAATGACACCGAGTGTTTAAGGCTTGCAGCGGGTCTTGATAATCGCGTTGTACTTAAGTGCGTAGCTACGCGCTTTTTGCATCAGTCGCAGGTGCTCGTCGCTGCGTACCACGTCAGATATGCCGTCGATTAGCTGTACGCCACATCTCATCTCGTACTTTAGACTTTCTTCTTTGGCCACACCGGGAATATGCACGTTACGGGTTGCCAGGCCGAGCAAACGAAAGTCGGCTTTCTTGATCGCCTGTTGTGCATCGGTTTGTGGATCGGCCGCGTCCAGCCACAGTAGCTTCTGAACGTAGGGATCTAGCGTCCCGGAGCCAGTAGCGCAACCAGTCACGACAAATAACAGTGTAATTGCGAGAGCGATGTTTTTCATAGGTGATGATTTAAAACCGGGATACCGGCCGCGATCATGCCATAAAAAAGACTTGCTGTAACTCGAATATCACAGGTAGGCTTAGCAGTCTCCAAAAACAGGCAAAAACTTTGGGCGGCTCGGCAGGCGTAGCGGTGGTCCTTTTTAGCCGCCGATAAAGGCCAGGCTGAGTGCGGGCTGGTAAGTAATGATCGAAACCGCGACCAATAGAATCAGGAAG
>CAZJEJ010000008.1:0-16440 GCA_964544945.1 uncultured Gammaproteobacteria bacterium
TCTTGCGGCCACTGCTTCTTTTGTGCACAGGGCGATCAACACATCTGTGAAACACAGTTTCCCCTCGACACCAACAGCCCACTGCATGACAAACATGGACAGGATATTGTGCACGGCTTGCGCACCGGGGCTTTCGCCGAATATACCGTGGTTGACGCTTCACAGGTGGTGGCTATTCCAGATTCGATTCCACTTGATAGCGCCTCGTTACTTGCCTGCGGTGTAATCACCGGGCTCGGTGCGGTCGTCAATACGGCCAAAGTGGAGCCGGGCAGCAGCGTGGTTGTCATCGGGACTGGCGGCGTCGGACTTAACAGCGTTCAGGGTGCGAAGTTGGCGGGAGCCCGTACTATCGTGGCCATCGATTTATCCGCTAGCAAGCTCGTGGCGGCAACCGAGTTTGGAGCGACTCATACGATCAATCCGGATGAAGAAAATGCTCGTTCGGTTGTTCGGGCGTTAACCCAGGGACGTGGCGCAGACTATGTGTTCGTCGCCGTGGGTAGTGCCAGGGCGATTGAGCAGTCTGTTGGTTTTGCACGCAAAGGAGGAACGATATGCATAGTTGGTATGCCACCGTCGGGCGCCAGGGCTGCCTTCGAGGGCGTCAGTATCGCTGATAATGCGAAAAAACTGATCGGTAGCAAGATGGGGTCGACGCGTTTGCAGGTCGATATGCCAAAATTGGTGGAACTCTATCAGCAAGGGCGTTTGAAACTGGACGAACTCATATCCAATCGTTACTCACTGGATCAGATTAACGAAGCGGTGGCTTCGGTTCGACAAGGCGAAGCCCTGAGAAACGTCATCGTATTTTAGTATCCTGGGAGTATTCGATATGACCCCATGGATCGATCCTACTCGATGTTTTGCCACCATTGCTGAAAGGCTTCCTCGCTGAACGGGAGGACACTCCCGAGTTCGCCACTTCTCTCCTGCCAGACGGGTAATGCCGCCTCGGGAACTGAAATTAGCAGCGGTATACCTGCGGCGATAGTTTGGAGTATCTCGTCGATCAAACCTTCGCCGTTTTGCTCTAATTCGCCAAATTTCTCTATTACCACCAGATCCAGGCGGTTACTGATAGCGCTACGGATAATATCGCTAGTTTTCGCCAGGGCTGAAACATTAAAGCCGCACTCATCGTCGTTTTTTACCGGGCTCGTTATAGGAATGCGGTTATTAGTTGAGACATCCACGGCATTAAGGCCCAGTATTTTACCTTCCGCATCGAAGATCGCTTCCTGAAGAAGTCCGCCGACACGAATATTGAGCGTCTTTTGTTTCTCAACGAATTTCAAAAGCGCCATTCTGTCGCTAGTGTCCTGGTTGTAAACTGCGGCGGCGAAGGGTGTTATTGCATGTTTGGTTGTCATAAGTCTCTCACCAGTTTGTTGTACCAAAAGGATTGTCTATGAGTTCACCTGGAAAAATATGAGTTACCCCACGGCTTCAAATCGGCCCTGGAAAAAGCGCAGGACTCCTGGCTCATAGGTGAATCTCAAACCTTTCATACTATCAGCGTTTTTCATTACTTCGACAACGCTCTCAGCAGTAACATCCATGTGCGCCTGGGTATACACGCGTCGTGGAATCGTTAACCGGACTAACTCCAGTTTAGGCATGTAATTCTCGCCGGTTTCCCTGTTTCTTCCTGCAGAAACGACACCACGCTCCATCGAGCGGATACCGGATTCGACATAAAGTGCTGCCGCCAGGGCCTGTGCGGGAAATTGTTCTTGTGGCACCTGCGGTATTATCGCTTTGGCATTCAGGAAGATAGCGTGACCACCGTGAGGCCTGACTACCGGCACACCCTCTGACTCCAGTTGTTCACCAAGATACGCGACTTGCCCGACTCGTGCATGAATATGATCATCCTGCACACTTTCAGTAATCCCAATGGCTAATGCCTCCATGTCTCTGCCAGCCATGCCTCCATAAGTATGTAGCCCCTCATAAACCACCACTAGTTCGCAAGCCTTTTCATAGAGACCCTCATCGTTCATGGCGAGAAATCCACCGATGTTGACCATTGCATCCTTTTTTGAGGACATGGTCGCAGCATCGGTTAGTGAACAGATTTCATGAACAATTTCTTTCACGGATTTGTCCTGGTAGCCGGTCTCTCTCTGTTGGATAAAGTACGCATTTTCTGCCACCCGGGTCATATCGTGAACCAGCATAACCCCATGCTCGTCACACCAGGTTCTAAGCTCGCGTAAATTTCCCAGAGAAATGGGCTGGCCACCCGCCATATTCACGCAGGTTGCAATGCAGACATACGGGATATTGTCGGCGCCTACTTTATCGAGCAGTTGATTTAATTTATTGAAATCAACATTACCCTTAAAAGGATGGGTAGAAACGGGATCGTGAGCCTCGTCGATAATGACATCAACGAATACGCCTCCGGCTAACTCCTGGTGCAGGCGCGTGGTTGTGAAGTACATATTGCCGGGAACGTAATCACCTTTTTTGATAAGGATCTGACTTAAGATGTTTTCTGCACCCCGTCCCTGGTGAGTAGGGACGGTAAATTTGTAGCTATAGTACTCCTCTATAGTATCTCTCAAATGGTAGAAGTTACGACTACCTGCGTAAGCTTCATCGCCCATCATCAAACCGGCCCATTGCCTGTCGCTCATTGCACCGACCCCCGAGTCGGTCAGCAGGTCAATATAGACGTCCTCCGATTTTAGCAGGAAGGTATTGTAACCAGCCGTTGCAATGGCGGCTTCACGTTGCTCCCTGGTGGTCATTTTCAGGAGTTCTACCATCTTGATTTTGTAGGGTTCTGCCCAAGATCTTTTTTCCACAAGTACACCTCATTTCTAACAGCTGTTATAAAGGTTCCTGTGGCTTGAAATATTGCAGGTATTTCTGATACCACAGTATCTACTGCGGCGTTTCATCCCTTTTCGCCCTGAACGGACAAAGAAGTGGCCAATGCACAACCCGGATTAGGTTGTAAAGCCTGATTATAAATCAGATCGACCCGGATACGAAGAGGTCTTTATGCTTATGGATTTATCCCGTTAGTACCAGGTGTCATCCATCGTTGCTTTGCGTCGGTTTATAAATTCTTTTAAGGCTTCATCGGTCGATTCGTCCAGGCTCGGGGCCTGATAGTCCTGTAATGTCGTTTTCCACCTGTGGTTAGCACGTTGCATGGCGTCTTCCTGGCCTTGCTCGTGCCAGCTTTCGTAGGGTTGATCATCGTTCAGGCTGCTCTCCCAATAGGCCGTCTGGTAATGAGCGAGGGTGTGCGCAGTACCGAACATATGCTTTCCCGGGCCACCTTCGCGCAATGCATCCAGACCCAGGCTATCGTCGTCAACTTCGAAGCCTTTGAGGTAGGTGTGAAGTGCGGCGCAAAGATCGGTATCGAGCATAAATTTTTCGTAAGACATGGATAATAAACTGTCGAGGAATCCTGCCGAATGCATAATGAAGTTGGCGCCGCATTGAACAGCCGACATCATTGACATCATGCCTTGCGTCATTGCCTGAGCATCCGCAAGTTTGGAAGTGGAAAAATTACCCGCACAACGCAAGGGCAAGTTCAGACGGCGAGCAAGCTGCCCCATGATCAGGCTACCCAAAGCCGGTTCTGGAGTGCCGAAGCTGGGGCTACCGCTTCGTAATGAAGTCGATGACAGGAATGAGGCGAGTATCGCAGGCGCACCGGGCCGAACAAGCTGGGTCAGGGCGCAGCCAGCCATGGATTCGGCCAGGCTTTGCGCGACTGCTCCTGGCATAGTGACTGGTGAGACTGCTCCGCCCAGTAGGAACGGTAATAGTATTGAACCCTGTCCGGCTTCGGCATAGTTGCGAATACCCCGGGTGGAATTACCATCCCAGATCAGTGGTGAAGTCGAGTTGAAATTACCCATAACGACACAGTGCTCAGAAACGAAATCCGTGCCAAACAGGATACGACACATTTCGATACTGTCGGCGGCTCGTTCGGGCGCGGTGATCGAGCCCAGAAAAGCACGATCCGAATAGCGCATGTGGGCGTAGATCATATCAAGGTGACGTTTATTGACCGGAATATCGGTCGGTTCGCAAATAGTGCCGCCGGAATGATGCAACCAGGGGCTGGCCTGAGCGAGCTTTATCAGGTTTTCGAAATCTGCCAGGGTTGCATAACGTCGCCCCTGGTTCATGTCGATTATAAACGGTGAGCCATACGAAGGGGAAAACACCATCGCGTTACCACCGATTTTGACCGATTTCGCAGGATTTCGGGCATGCTGGGTAAAGTGTGGTGGCGCGGTTTTCAGTATCTCCCGGATCATGCCGGGTTCGAATTTAATATTCCAGGCGTTTTCGGTAACAACGCTTACCTGAGCGCCCGCCTGCCGGAACAGCTGTACCGTTTCTGGATCATCGTGAAACTCGATACCGATCTCACCCAGGATTGTGTCGGCAGCGTGTTCAATTTTCAGCAAATTTTCCTCACCCAGCAAGTCGTAGGTGGGGATGTGCCGAGTAATATAGGGCACCATCAAGTGTTGGTTTGGTAAGGTATCGCGCCGCCGCAGTGAGTGTCGTGACTTGCGTTTTCGATGCTTGCGAATGGTTTTAATTTTATACTCCTCCCCGGGGATTGCGACCCTTATATAGAGTTAAGCAGGGTGTAGTTAGACTTTGTATTATAAGGAAGTCCGGTATTATAATTTTGCTGTCCGCGAATACCACTGGGTTTCAGCCCGAGCTGCCGTTACTTGCCTTCCAGGCAGCGATTAATGCTTTGGTTGCACGCCTGATCTCTTCTTCGGTAGAAGGTGTGCCGAGGGATAAGCGAACCGCTCCGCGTGCCTGGCCTGTTTCAATCCCCATCGCGCCCAGGACACCGCTCACCGTATCGCCTTCCTCATGACAGGCAGAACCGACCGAGGCTGCTACCTCGGATGCTACAAGAGCGAGCAAATCCCTGCCATCCACTCCCGGAAAGGAGATATTAAGGGTGTTAGGAAGGCGTTGCTCGGGGTGACCATTCAATAGAAGCCCGGGAATCGCCTCAACAAGTTGTGCGTGTAGTAGTTCACGTAACAGGCATAGCCGTTGCTGTGTCTGCCTGGGTACGTGCTCAACCACGATACGAGCTGCCTCACCCAGGCCGACGATGGCAGGCACGTTCTCGGTACCTGGTCGTAATCCAGTTTCGTGACCAGCCCCCACCAATGCCGGTTGCAAAGGTGTTCCACGGCGCACATAAAGTGCACCTACGCCTTTAGTGGCGTAGAATTTATGCCCGGCGAGCGTCAGAAAATCGACACCGAGAAGGTCGACTGAAATCGGAATTTTTCCTGCAGCTTGCGCGGCATCGGTATGCAGCAGGATGCCTCGTGGGCGTGTTATGGCAGCAATTTCCTCGATTGGCTGGATGGTGCCAACTTCGTTGTTCGCGTACATGATGGAAACCAGAACCGTATCGTCGCGCAAAGCTTTGGACAGCCTTTCGGGATCTATCTGGCCATAATTATCGACCGGTATCACCGTTACTTCCCAGCCATCGTCACTCAGGCGCTGAAATGGCTGTTCTACGGAGGGGTGTTCGACTGCGCTGGTGATCAAGTGCCTGCCCTTATCATGCAGTGCCCGGGCCGCACCACGAATGGCCAGGTTATTAGCCTCGGTGGCGCAGCCCGCAAAGACGATTTCATCAGCCTGTGCGCCGATCAATACTGCTACCTGTTCACGTGCCCGCTCGATCGCCTGATGGGCATTTCGTCCATAAACGTGGGTGGATGACGGGTTGCCGAAGTGTTGGCGCAAATAGGGATCGATAGCATCCGCGACCAGGGGATCAACCGGTGTGGTGGCGTTGTAGTCGAGATAGATAGGTGCGTTCATTTTCTTCATCGTAATGCTAAGGACCCGGGTGACGGTAGCGAACCATAATTGCCAAGTCAATCTGATACATAAGGTCTTATTTATCCAATATCAGGGTAAAAACGAGTCAAACTCTGTTTATTTCGCTGGTACTCACAGAAATGGGCTTTATTCTTTACTATACTCGTGTCGCTGAGTAATCAACGAGAAGATGGGTAAATGTTTTCGAGTTTTCGATGAATATTTTCCTGATACACACCACTGGACACACTTTCAGGTTTATTATAGGTTGTGAGCAATGAACCACCGAGACGGGAGACCGAGTCATGGCTAGAGATATAGCAGACACGGGCAAAACAAAGAAAATGAAAACCAGGATCAATAAAAAGGATTACGAAAAAGAGCTGGCCAGTTTGCAGATTGAACTGGTCAAGCTGCAGGAGTGGATAAAGGCAAAAGGTTTAAAGGTTGTTTGCATCTTCGAAGGTCGAGATGCTGCGGGTAAGGGTGGCGTGATCAAGCGCATTACTCAAAGTCTCAATCCGCGGATTTGCCGGGTTGTTGCACTCAGCATGCCCACCGAGCGTGAAAAAACCCAGTGGTATTTTCAACGTTATGTGCCCCATTTGCCAGCAGCAGGTGAAATGGTTTTGTTTGATCGTAGCTGGTATAACCGGGCCGGGGTCGAAAAGGTGATGGAATTTTGCAGCGAAGATGAATATAGAGAGTTCCTGCGCAGCTGTCCTGAGTTCGAACGTATGCTTGTGCGCTCCGGAATATTGCTCATCAAGTACTGGTTTTCGGTGAGCGACGAAGAACAGGAAAGGCGGTTCCAGAGACGTATAAAAGACCCGACCAAGCGCTGGAAATTGAGCCCGATGGATCTGGAATCGCGCAAACTTTGGGTGGAGTATTCCAGGGCTAAAGATGATAATTTTGCTCACACCGATATCAAACAGGCACCCTGGTTTGTGGTGAACGCGGATATTAAAAAGCATGCCCGGCTCAATTGCATCAAACACTTGCTGAGCATGATACCTTACGAGGATTTGACGCCGGAACCATTTGAACTACCCGCGCGTAAAAAAGGTAGAGGATACGTGCGACCGCCCATGGGTGATCAAACCTTTGTGCCGGAACATCATTAATGGTGGTGGACTAATATGGCTAATGCAAACAATACTCAGGAACTGCTTTCAGTAGTATCCGCCAAGGTTGACGCCAGGGCCGATACTAAAGCAGAAAAGCAGAATGAACCCGTCGAGCCGGAATTCGATCTTGATTCTCCCGAACTCTTTTTGAATCGAGAATTGACCTGGCTGGAATTTAATCGTCGGGTATTGCACGAGGCGCAGGATGAACGGACACCTTTACTAGAGCGATTCAAGTTCGCGGGCATCGTTAGTTCCAATCTCGATGAGTTTTTCATGAAACGCATTGGTGGCCTGAAGCAACAGGTCGGCGCGGGTGTCAGGGATTTGACCGTGGATGGGCGTACGCCGGCACAACAAATTGAAGAATCCTACCAGCAGGTACGAGAGATTGAAGCACAAAGGGATAAACTCGTCCCGCAGCTGATTGATTTGCTTGCTAAAGAAGGTATCAGACTCGTCACTTACGATACGCTGGATGATGCGGATAAAAAAACCGTTCGACATTTCTACTTCGAAAATATATATCCGCTAGTAACGCCGCAAGCGGTTGATTCGACTCACCCTTTTCCTTTTATTTCTAACCTCTCGCTTAATCTGCTGGTGACTTTGCGTCACGGTGATGGCGGCGAAGAATTACGAGCACGGGTAAAAGTACCCACTGGCCTGGGGATTCCGCGCTTCCTTGAAGTTCCAGGATCGAACAGGTTTGTACCGCTGGAAAATGTGATGTCTAATAATCTCGACCTGTTGTTTCCGAAAATGCAAATCGAAGCATGTGAATTATTCCATGTGACGCGCAACGCAAATACCGCCCGTGCCGAAGATCGTGCCGATGATTTGCTGGCTATAATTGAGTCCGAAGTACGACATCGTAAGTTTGCGCAAATCGTCCGTGTTGTTATTCAGCATGATATGGATTTATTCCGCAGAGGTATGCTGGCTGCCGAGTTAGGCCTTGATGATACCGATGTATTCGAAACCAGGGGTCTGATGGCAACCCGTGATTTAGTCGGTTTCAGCGAGCTGGATATTCCCGCCCTGCACGATCTACCCCACCACTCTATCGACCATCCCAAGTTGGTGAATATGCCCAATATTTTTCATGCGGTGCGGGACAATGGCTCGATTCTACTGCAACATCCGTACGAATCATTTAGCACCTCGGTAGTGCGGTTTCTCAGAGAGGCCAGTGGAGATCCGAAGGTACGCGCTATAAAAATGACCCTTTACCGGACTTCTGGCGATACTAAAGTAATCGATTATCTGATTGATGCTGCGCAAAACGGTAAACAGGTAGCCGTGGTTGTAGAGCTGAAAGCTCGATTTGATGAGGCCGCTAATATTCGTTGGTCTAGTCGGATGGAAGAAGCCGGAATACACGTTACCTATGGTGTGATGGGTCTTAAAACCCATTGCAAAGTAATACTCGTCTTGCGCAACGACTACGACGGGCTACGCCGGTATGTGCATATCGGCACCGGTAACTACCATGCCGGAAACGCGCGCGCGTATACCGATCTGGGGTTGTTGACGTGTGATCAAACCATTGGTCAAGACTTGACCGAGTTATTTAATTACCTGACTACGGGCTACACCCCAAAACGGGATTACCGAAAAATTCTGCCCGCGCCAAAGTTGTTGAAACGATCATTGCTAGCCAAAATTCAGCGTGAGGTCGATCAGCATAGCAAGGAATCTTATGGTTTAATTCAGATGAAGATCAATGCACTCGAGGATGAAGATATCACTAAAGCACTTTACCGGGCCTCTCAGTCGGGCGTAAAGATAGATCTGATCGTGCGTGATACCTGTCGACTGCGCCCGGGTATTTCGAATCTATCCGATAATATAAGGGTTATAAGCGTGATCGGCAGGTTCCTGGAACACAGTCGTATTTACTTTTTCAAAAACCAGGATAACCCCGAGTACTACATCGGGTCCGCTGATGCGATGAAACGCAATCTGGAGAACCGGGTTGAAGTTCTTGTTCCCGTGGAAGGCTCTGATCTCCAGGCCGGGCTTCGAATTATTCTTGATACTCTTTTATCGGACTCACCCGGCGCCTGGCAAATGAATGCCGATGGTTCCTACGTGCAACTGGAAGGAAAGGACTCAGCGGCTGCAAGCAGTCAACAGTCATTGATACAGCAGGCGGCCGATCGCCTACGCGAAGCTACTCGACTCAAACGACGCAAACCCCAGGGTGCGAGGCGAAGAAATATTCGTCAATAAACCGGGTAAGATACCGGCGTAAATCCTGCCCCACAGACCCTGACGTTTCAAGCCTCGATTAACCAGAACCAGGGAGGCAATTATCGTATCGTAATTGCTTTGACATGTATTTCTCATACCAATAACATGTCCCAAAATTTCCAGGGGAACCAGGCATGTCAAACCCATTTCAGGGCTACCAGATCAATAAAACCGATTCAGGTCAAACTTGCGAGTTGAAGCAACTCGGCGAGGACGACCTGATGGAAGGCGACGTCACGATTCAGGTCGAGTACTCAACATTGAATTATAAAGATGGACTGGCTCTGACCGGAAAGTCTCCGGTAGTACGTAAATTTCCCCTCACGCCTGGTGTCGACCTTTCCGGAACCGTGATCGACTCAGAACACGTTAGATTTAAGGCAGGAGACCAGGTTGTCCTGAATGGTTTTGGTGTAGGTGAAGTGCATTCGGGTGGTTACGCTCAAAAGGCGCGTGTCAAGGGTGATTGGCTCGTTCACCTACCCGAGGGGATCGATTCGCGTCGCGCGATGGCGATAGGCACTGCAGGTTATACGGCGATGCTCTGCGTAATGACGCTCGAACATCATGGCATCCAGCCGGACGGTGGTGATGTGCTGGTTACCGGAGCTTCGGGTGGCGTTGGCAGCGTGGCGATTGCGATATTGAATAAGCTCGGTTACCACGTCGTGGCCGTTACGGGCCGCATGCAAGAAAAGAATTATTTGCATGGCCTTGGGGCCGCCGATGTACTCGATCGTAAGGATTTTTCTGAAAAAGCCCGGCTCCTGTACAAGGAATTATGGACTGGCGCTGTGGACGTAGCCGGTGGCAATACGCTCGCGAATATACTAAGCCAGATTAAATACGGCGGTGCGGTTGCGGCCTGCGGACTAGCCGAATCGATGGATTTACCAACCTCTGTGGCGCCATTCATTTTACGCGGCATCACTTTATATGGCGTCGATTCTGTGATGGCTCCACTGGCTAAACGAGACCTGGCCTGGAAGCGACTGGCACAGGATCTGGACATGAAGCTGCTTGAGGATCTTTCGTTTGACCTGGATTTCAATGACTTGCCCAGGGCAGCCGAAGAAATCCTTGCGGGTAAGATTCGTGGTCGCGCAATAATCAGGATACCCACCTGAATCGGTCTACCTGGCTTTATTTGTACCATTCTGTGTTAATGATACTTCTCGTAGTTTATGGAGCGTAACTATACCTTTGGTGTAACGCTGGTTATCGCCGGTGGTGCTTTCTTGAGTCTGTCTGGAATTTTGTTGCGCAATATAGATTCCGCAACAGGGTGGCAAATTGTATTTTATCGTGGTCTTTCTTTTTCGATAATGCTGTTTTTAGTTCTGCTGGTCAAATATCGGAGCAAAACTGTTGCTGTTTTTAAAGCGATAGGCAAACCTGGATTATGGGCTGCGGTGGTACTCGGATTAGGTTCGATTTCATATGTGTTTGCCATACTGCTGACAACCGTGGCGAATGCTTTGTTTATCATTGGCGCATCGCCGCTGGTCACAGCATTTATAGGGTGGATATTCCTGCGTGAAAGGACTTCGAAATTTGGTATAGCGGCAATGCTGGTTTCACTGATTGGCATCGGCCTCATGTTTGCCGATGGCATTATCGAAGGCCGATGGCAGGGAAATATCGCCGCCCTGGGAGTAGTGGCATCTTTTGTCGTTTTTTTACTGATCGTGCGAAGTCGACGGGAGATCGATATGTTACCCGCGACCTGCCTGGGCGGGCTAGTAATGGCGGGCATTGCAGTGATTTTTGCCGATAATCTGATCGTGTCGAATCACGATCTGGTAATAGCCCTGCTGATGGGTACCGTTCAGTTTGGTATCGGCTTTATATGCTTCACCATCGCAACCAGGTATGTTATGGCTTCGGAAGTGGCTCTATATGCACTGACAGAGTCCGTATTGGGCCCTATCTGGGTATGGATTGGCGTCGGTGAGCAGCCGAGCCTTCTTACCCTTGCTGGAAGTGCAATTGTACTGGTAAGCGTCAGCTCTTATTGCATTGTCGGTATTCGGCAGGAGCGACGCAGAATCAGGTTTGAAACCGTCAAGATTAGGCCCGAAGGTTAGTCGGTCCGGGGAGTCCCTGATCAATCGTTGATGAGACGGTAACAAGGTTCGTATTTGCTGCCGGGCATCTTCATTCTTTTCTGTTGCGCAAATGCTGCAAGTAATTCATTGATCGAGTCCATGATTCTTGCCTCACCTTTAATTTCGTAAGGACCATGTTGTTCGATCAGACGAATACCTTCATCCTTGACGTTACCCGCGACAATAGATGAAAAGGCTCGACGCAAGTTTGCAGCTAGCTGGTGGCGTGGCAAACGACTGTCGAGTCGGAGCTTTGCTACGTTTTCATGGGTAGGATGGAATGGATGTTGGAACTCGGAGTCAATTTTGAGCATCCAGTTATAATAATAAGCGTCGTTGTTTTGGCGTCGAAAGTCACGCACGGTTTCTATTCCAGCACCGATTTCGCGAGCGGCCCTGTCGGGTTGACCGATAATGATCTGGTACAGTTCCTGGGCTTCTCGACCCAGGGTCAGCTTGATAAACCTGTCGATCTGATCGAAATATTTTCTGGCGCTTTCAGGGCCCGTTAAAATCAGTGGAAACGGAATATTGCTGTTAGCCGGGTTGAGTAATATGCCCAGAATAAACAGGATTTCTTCCATGGTTCCAACCCCTCCCGGGAATACGATAATACCATGTCCTGCGCGTACAAATCCTTCCAGGCGCTTTTCAATATCGGGCATGATGAGCAGCTCATTGACAATCGGATTGGGTGACTCTGCCGCAATGATTCCAGGCTCGGTCATACCGATATATCGACCATTGTATATACGTTGTTTGGCGTGGCCTATAGTTGCGCCTTTCATCGGTCCCTTCATGGCGCCAAGCCCACATCCCGTACAGATATCCAGGCCGCGTAAGCCAAGTTGATAACCGACTTCCTTGGTGTAGTCATATTCCCTGCGGTTAATCGCGTGGCCGCCCCAACAGACAACTAGATTGGGTTCGGTTTCCGGCAACAGGATGTTGGCATTGCGGAGAATATGAAATACTGCATTGGTAATTCCGTCGGAGTTACTAAGGTCGAAATTTTGATTGCTATCAATCTGGTTCCTGATAAATACGACATCTCGCAGTACTGAAAATAACTGCTCCTGAATGCCGGTAATTACTTTGCCATCGACGTAGGCGCTGCCTGGCGCATTTTCAAACTCGAGTTTGATGCCTCGCTCCTGGGGTACGACCCGAATGTTAAAATCCTGGTATTGTTCGAGTACCTTTTTAGTGTCACCGAGGGTGCTGCCGACGTTGAGTACGGCGAGAGAGCAACGACGAAAGATATCGTAACTGTTATCGTTTTCACTACCTTGTTTGAGTTCGTTGATTTCTACCTGGGATAGAATTTCCATCTGTCCATGCGGCGTAATACGGGTGGTTTTAGGATTACTGTTCATAAATAATTTCGAGCTTCTCCGGGCTTATCGAACCGGGCATTGTATTAAAATGATGCTGATGAAAGTATAGTGTAGATATTACACAGGGGTATCATGACATGAGTGATGAATTATTCGAAGTGGCATTTTCAGGAGAAATCGTAGAAGGCGCGAACCTGGAAAAGGTGAAGGCCAGGGTTGGTAAAATGTTCCAGGCGGACGATGCCAAAATAGCGACGTTATTTTCTGGAAACCGGATTGTCATCAAAAAAAATATCGATCAGGTGCGGACTACTAAATACCAGCAGGCACTTTATCAGGCTGGTGCTATATGCGAAATAAGACCCATGTCGGCAAGGGGTAAAGTCAGTCTCGCACCAGCACAAAAACCAGAACCAGAGCGAGCTCCTGCCCCGACAGCAACCCCCAAGGTCTCGATTGAAACAGGTGACTGGGGCGAATCGGCACCACCGCCACAATTTGATCCACTCGGTATTACTGGCGATCAGATCGAAGAACTGGATGCGACGGTTGCACCCGTGGGTAGCACTATTCGGAATCAAATCGAGGAAATACCCGAACCACAGTTCGACCTGTCTGAATTAGATGTCGCGCCGGCAGGAAGCGATATAGGCTCTCCGAAAAAAGAGCCCGAACCGCCACCGCCGGATACTTCAGGCATCACCATGGCCGACTAACCGAAAAGTTTTGTCCGGCACCGAAATTCACCCAGCTCGACCGAAAGGCAATGCCGATAGTAGGGCGTGAGGTTCAGGCCGATACCCAGGCTGTAAGTTTCAATGAATTCCCTGGCAGCAGACGGAGTAATTTAAGACACTCGAATGAACAATCAGGAATCAATTCATTACGCCGGACTGGAACTCGAACGCGAAGCTGAGGCTCGAAAAGACCCGGACTGGATTCAACAGCAATGGGATCGACCCGAATGCCGGGTACTGCTGTTACACAAAGACCGAAATTTGATGCGCTGGCAACGAGACAGCGATTCTTCTCCAGTTGCGGTTAGCCACCCGCGTGAAGAGGTCGATAACCTGCTCGAACCAGACCATGAAATCGTATTTCTGGGTCTTAAAAATCATTCGCCATTGTTTGCCGTAGATATTTCCCAAAGCGACAGTGCGCATTTTGATTCTATAGTGGGGGAGTGCGAGTTCATCGATTTACGTGAAGCAGGGTGGTTGTTGAGCGCACAGGAAGCGGCATTACTGGCTTACACCAGGGGATTGTTATACTGGCATCGACACAGTGGATATTGCAGCACCTGTGGTAGCCCCGCGCTAAGCCGCCAGGGTGGACACTTGCGCCTTTGCAGCAACCAACAATGCGAGCGCATGATCTTCCCTCGTACCGACCCGGCGGTAATCATGCTGGTCGAACATCGTCCAGCCACTGGTCCGGCAAAATGCCTGCTCGCACGAAATTCCCAGTTTGCTGCGCGCATGATGTCTACCCTGGCGGGATTTGTCGATCCTTCAGAAAGTCTCGAAGACACTGTCATTCGGGAAGTCTATGAAGAAGCCGGGATTCGGGTGGAACAGGTTGTTTACCAGGCTTCTCAGCCCTGGCCATTTCCCTCGTCTATCATGTTGGGTTTTCGAGCCCAGGCACTCAATACCGATATCCAGGTCGATGGAGCTGAAATTGAAGAAGCACAATGGTTTAGCGCCAGTGAATTAAGAAACTTTGGGGAATGGGGAGATGGCAGTTCTGGCTATTGTTTACCGAGAAAGGATTCAATCGCGCGTTTCTTGATTGAGTCCTGGATAAAAGAAATGAGCACAGGTGCTAAACACCCCGGTAGGCGTGACGATAGCAATCCGGTCGGTGCCAGAGTTTTTAAAATCCCTCAATTTATTCAGTGCGTGGAGTAAAAATTTCTCCGTTTTCCTGTAGCGCATTGCTCATCAGGTAAAGGAACATGTCGGTGTGCGTTTCCGCTGCAGGCAGCTGGTCATTGTCATCGGCGGCGGGAAAGGCGCGAATTTGCAATGCGGTTCTGGTTTTACCCGGATTGATACAATTAACGTGGTGCGGGCTTCCTTCGAATTCGGCTGCGAGTAACTGAGCCATGGCGACGACGGCCTGCTTGCTGACCGAGTAAGCATCCCAGTAGGCGGTTTTTTTATCGTCTATCATAAAGACCAGCGAGCCGTGCTTTGATTTTTTCAGCAAGGGAATAACGCTGCGTGTGAGCAGGTAAGGTGCGTGTAAATTGACCTGGTGTACCTGGTACCAGGTTTCGGTGTCGCTATGTTCGAATGGAGTAGGGGCACCAAGCATGGCGGCGCAATGGATCAATCCATCAAGGCGTCCGAATTCCTTTTCAATATTCAGCGAGAGTTCCTGGTAATCGTGCTCGGTTGCACCTTCCAGATTCATCGGGTAAATGGCTGGTTTCGGAGACCCGGCCTGCTCTATTTCATCGTACAGGGTTTCGACCAGGCGCAAATTTTTGGCTAGCAGGACCACGGTGGCTCCATGCCTGGCGCAGGCGAGCGATATTGCCCTGCCAAATCCCCCGGTGGCGCCGGTGACGAGGATGATTTTATCCTGCAATAAATCATCCGTGGGTAAAAATGTATCGGGTATTTGTGCCATGGCTTAAAGTTTACCTAATTCAACAGCGGGTGCGCCAGAAGATCAATCGGTTTTTCAATCAGGCCGTCCGCCTGCCATAGGTTCAAATTGACGTCCTCCTTGATATAACCGTATGCGGCGATCAAAGTTTTCATCTTAGCGGCCTTTCCCGCGTCTATATCGCGCGGGTCATCCCCGATATAAACGCAGTTCTGGCAGCCGATGCCAATGGTTTCGGCAGCGACGATAAGTGGCAGGGGATGGGGTTTTCGCTTATCCAGGGAATCGCCACAAATAACGACTGCTGCATTGCTATTTAGCGCCAACTGTTCCAGAAGCGGGGTAGTTAACCACTCGGGTTTATTGGTGACTATTCCCCAGGGCGTACCCTGATCTTCGAGTGATTCGAGTACCAGTTCGAAGCCGTCGAATAATGCGGAACTATCGCCCAGGATTGCTCGATAATGATCCAGGTAGCGTAGCCGCAGAGGCTCTAATTCGAACTCCGCAACGTGCTCGGAAAAACCCAGTTTCGTCAGCACCAGCGCGCCCTGTGATACATAGGGGCGGATAATGCTCATTGGAATCGGTTCCAGGTTTTCTTCGATGAGTAAATTATTAAGTGCTGCTCCCATATCCGGTGCGGTATCTATGAGGGTACCGTCGAGATCGAATAATACCGCTTCGATCATCGGAACGAGCAGTGCATCAGGTAATTCACATCTATATCCTTACCCAGTTTATAGCGTTTACTCAGTGGATTGTAGGTCATCCCGGTAATATCCCGCACTTCCAGGTTGTTGCTGCGAACTACCGAGGCCAGTTCGGAAGGTTTGATAAATTTTTGGTATTCGTGCGTTCCTTTGGGTAACAATTTCAATACATATTCGGCACCGAGGATCGCCAGCACGAAAGATTTGGGATTGCGGTTTATAGTTGAAAAGAATAGCTGTCCATCCGGCTTCAATAGTTTTATTGCAGCCGATACAACCGAGCCCGGGTCGGGTACGTGTTCGAGCATTTCCAGGCAGGTTATCACATCGAAAACTGCGTCATATTTTAATGCATAGTTTTCGGCAGTACTCAACTGGTAGTCGATATCGAGCTTCGATTCGAGTAAATGCAATT
>CAZJEJ010000008.1:16540-24319 GCA_964544945.1 uncultured Gammaproteobacteria bacterium
TCGGCAGTACTCAACTGGTAGTCGATATCGAGCTTCGATTCGAGTAAATGCAATTTTGCTACCTTGAGCGCCTTGTCGGCCATATCGATACCACTGACGATTCCACCTTTCAGGGACAACGCCTCGGAAAGAATGCCGCCGCCGCAACCGATATCGAGTATTTTCTTGTTGCTCAGACCGTCGCAGCAGGTTTCGATATAGTCGGCTCGAAGAGGATTGATATCGTGGAGGGCTTTAAACTCGCTTTCGGTATCCCACCAGCGACTGGCAAGCGCCTGAAATTTTTCAATTTCGCCGGGATCGACATTGAAATTGCTCATGCAGTACTTCTCACCTTGTCGGCCCAGGATTGCGCCTTATTAATGATTTCGTCGGTATTAAGATTTGTCAGCTGGTAGTCGCGTAGCTGGCATACACCGTCGACCCAGACATGGGAAACCTGCTGACCGTTTGCGGCATAAACCAGCAGGGTGACAGGATCATAAACCGGTTGTGTATTACAGTTCGACAGGTCAATCGCAATTACATCGGCCTGCTTTTTTACTTCGATAGACCCGATACGTTCGCCCAGGCCCAGTGCCCGGGCACCATTGATAGTCGCCATTTGCACAGCCTGTTGGGCATTACAGGCGCTGGCGTCGCCGCTGACACCTTTCGCCAGTAACGCCGCTGTCCTCATTTCTGCCAGCATATCGAGATCGTTATTGCTGGCAGCACTATCGGTACCCAGTGCCACGTTGACACCATTTTGCTGCAATCGCGCCACCGGGCAAAAACCACTGGCCAGTTTTAAATTCGATTCAGGGCAATGTACAACGTGAACACCGGTTTCAGCGAGCCGCTCGATTTCAAATTCGTTGAGCTGCGTCATATGCACCGCGATCAAATTTGAATTAACCAGGTTCAATTGATCCAGCCTTTCGAGCGGTCTTCGCCCGGTGTGTTTCAACGACTCGGCGACTTCAAACTCGGTTTCGTGAATATGCATATGTACCGGCAAATCGAGTTCGTTGCTATAGACCGACAGTTTTTTGAGCGGTTCATCCGATACCGTGTAGGGTGCGTGTGGCGCCAGCGCACTGGTCACCAGGGAATACTCCTTGATTTCATCGTGTACAGCTAGCCCTTTATGTAAATATTCGTCGGCGTCCTTCGCCCAAACGGTAGGGAAATCAAGCACGATTAATCCCACCACGGTGCGCATACCAAGCTTTTGCGCTGTACGAGCGACCTGGTCTGGATAGAAGTACATGTCATTCATGCAGGTGGTACCCGAACGAATCATTTCCGCGATCGTGAGTTGGCAGCCATCGGCGATAAACTGTTGATCTACCCATCGCCCCTCGGCCGGCCAGATATGATTGTTGAGCCAATCCATCAAATGAAGGTCGTCGGCGATGCCGCGAAACAGACTCATAGAGGCATGGGTATGACTATTGACCAGGCCAGGCATCAACAGGTGGTCGGGTAACTCAATAATTTCAGCCCCTGGATAATTTTCCTTGGTTAGCAATTCATCGACGGGAATCAGGCTGTCGATCACGCTATCTCTAATTATCACTGCGTAGTCAGTCAGAACCTCGAACGAAGAATTAACCGTTACAATCCATTTCGGTAATAAAATCTGGTATTGGTTGTTCATAGCAGAACCTTACAAGATTTCGCCCAGCCTGCAAACGAAAATACCGTTCTGCGTCAGGTAATGGGCGCGTAGTGACCCGTGCCTGATGCTTGTTACACTAAATACCGGCGAAAGAGGATTAAAATCGCCTATATTAATATCTAAGAAGACATTAGTAATCAGTGGTCTTGACTACTGGGTTTGTGTTAAAATCGCGTCAATGCAAGATAAATCATTCCTACGTTAAAAATTACCCTTGAGTAGCTTTTTTTATGGCTAATATCGCCAAAGAAATTTTTCCTGTAAACCTGGAAGACGAGATGCGCCGGTCGTATCTCGAATACGCGATGAGCGTCATCGTTGGGCGCGCTTTACCTGACGTCAGGGATGGCCTCAAACCGGTTCATCGACGCGTATTATATGCCATGCATGTGCTGGGTACGGAATATAACAAGCCCTACAAAAAATCGGCTCGTGTGGTTGGCGATGTGATCGGTAAATATCATCCCCACGGGGATACAGCGGTTTATGACACCATTGTGAGAATGGCGCAACCATTCGCCATGCGTCATATGCTGATCGATGGCCAGGGTAACTTTGGTTCGGTCGATGGTGACTCTCCCGCAGCGATGCGTTATACCGAAGTACGCATGTCGCGAATTGCACACGAACTGCTTGCGGATCTCGATAAGGATACGGTCGATTTCCTGCCGAATTACGACGAATCCGAACACGAACCCGTGGTACTCCCCACGCGTGCACCCAATTTATTGATCAATGGATCATCGGGCATAGCCGTGGGTATGGCGACCAATATTCCACCGCACAATCTTGCTGAAGTAGTCGACGGCTGCATTTTATTGCTCGACAACCCCGAGGCCGATGTCGAAGCGCTAATGGAATGTATTCCGGGGCCGGATTTTCCCACAGCCGGGTTTATCAATGGAGCGCGTGGTATCCGTGAAGCCTATCGGACCGGCCGGGGAAAAATTTACCTGCGCGCTAAAACGCATTACGAAGAAGATAAGTCGGGACGCCAGAGCATTATCGTTACCGAGCTCCCTTACCAGGTAAACAAGGCTCGCCTGCTGGAAAAAATAGCGGAACTGGTGAAGGAAAAACGACTGGAAGGAATTACCGGTTTACGTGACGAATCGGACAAGGATGGCATGCGCATGGTGATCGAACTACGCCGGGGTGAAATTGCCGATGTGATAGTTAACAATCTTTACAAACAAACGCAAATGCAAAACGTGTTTGGTATCAACATGGTGGCGCTCGTCAAGGGGCAACCTAAGGTGTTGAATATAAAAGCTATTTTAGAGGCTTTCATCTTGCACCGGCGTGAGGTAGTTACACGCCGAACTATTTTCGATTTACATAAAGCACAAGACAGGGCACATGTCCTCGAAGGCCTGGCGATAGCGCTGTCCAATATCGATGAAATAATCGTGCTGATTAAAAAGTCTTCGAGCCCCGCCGTTGCGAAATCCGCACTGTTGGAAAAAGCATGGGCGCCGGGTATGGTAATGGAGATGCTGAAACGTACCGGAGCCGGTTCTTCGCGACCTGAGGATACGCCTGAAAAAAGTGGGCTGATTGGCGACGCGTATTGGCTGACCGAGAAACAGGCACAGTCTATTCTGGATTTAAGATTGCACAGATTAACTGGCCTGGAACAGAATAAAATTATTGCCGAGTATCGAGAAATCCTGGAGAAAATCGAAGATTTACTCGATATATTGCAACACGATGAGCGCCTGAAGCAGGAAATTCGTCTCGAACTTGATGCGATTAAAGAACAGTTTTCTGACCCGCGGCGAACAAAAATCGTGGTTGATCATTCGGATTTGACCGTTGAGGATTTAATCAGCGAAGAAGACGTCGTCGTCACTATCTCGCATCTGGGGTATGCCAAGGCGCAGCCGCTGGAGTCTTATTCTGCGCAGCGTCGTGGTGGTCGTGGAAAAGCCGCGACCCGGGTCAAGGATGAAGATTTTGTCGAGCAAATGTTTGTCGCTTCGACCCATGACACGCTGTTGTGTTTTTCAACGCGTGGCAAAGTTTACTGGCAGAAAGTCTACCAGTTACCGATTGGCAGTCGGACCGCGCGAGGGCGTCCAATGGTGAATCTGTTGCCACTGGAAGAAAATGAGCGCATCACCGCGATTCTCCCGGTTCGCGATTACCCAGAAGATCAGTTCATATTCTTTGCTACGGCCGGAGGCAAGGTTAAACGTACACCGCTTTCCAGTTTTTCACGACCTCGGGCTAACGGAATCATTGCCCTCGACCTGCGAGATGACGACAGCTTGATCGGTGTGCAATTAACCGATGGCAACTATGACTTAATGTTATTTACCAGTGCAGGCAAGGGTATTCGTATAGTCGAATCGAGCGTTCGGGCGATGGGCCGAACTGCTGCCGGGGTGCGTGGCATTAGAATCAAGACAGGTGACGAAGTAATCTCGCTGATTGCGACCGATTCCGATCAGGGTGAAATTTTGTTTGCCACTGAAAATGGTTATGGTAAACGAACCCGTGTCGCACAATTTTCTGCCCAGGGAAGAGGGGGTCAAGGTGTAATCTCGATTCAAACTTCAAAGCGCAATGGTCGCGTAGTCGGTGCGATAAAAACCAACGATGACGAAGAAGTGATGCTGATCAGCAATGCAGGTACGTTGGTGCGCACCCCGGTAGAAGACATTTCTATTCTCGCAAGAAATACGCAGGGGGTAACGCTGATTCGGCTAGCTAAAAACGAACAACTGGTGCAGATCGAACCCGTGGCATTGACCGTCAATGGGGACGAACAGGACGATCAGGAGTAAGTCGCCATGCGTGACGATCCACTCCAAAAGTTACGCGATCAAATCGACGCTATCGATAACCAGTTACTCGATTTGTTCAACCAGCGAGCACGGTGTGCGGTAGAGGTCGCCGAAGTCAAACGAGATGATTCCCATCGTTCGGGTGATTCGGTCAATTTTTTCCGCCCAGACCGGGAAGCCCAGGTAATACAACGAATCAAATCATTAAACGAGGGACCTCTGAGCAATGATGAAGTGGGTCGCCTGACACGTGAAGTAATGTCTGCCTGCCTCGCGCTCGAACAACCTTTGAAAATTGCTTACCTGGGGCCTGAGGGTACTTTTACCCAGAGTGCGGCACTCAAGCACTTTGGTCATTCGGTAACGACTATTCCGATGAGCAGCATTCCGGATGTGTTCAGCTCGGTGGAATCCGGTCATGCTGACTTTGGACTGGTGCCGGTTGAAAACTCGACCGAGGGAGTGATCAGCCACACCCTCGATATGTTCATTGATTCGGATCTTAAGGTGAGCGGCGAAGTAGAGATACGCATACACCATCACCTGGTGAACCAGTCACAGGATGTTTCGCAGATCAGCCAGATTTATTCACACCAGCAATCACTCGCACAATGTAGACACTGGCTCGACCAGAATTTTCCAGATATCGAACGTGTATCGGTCAGCAGTAACGCCGAGGCCGCGCGTATCGCCAGTCAGAATCCTGCTACTGCGGCTATTTGCGGCCTGCCCGCGGTGGAAATTTTTAACCTGTTGATTTGCTTCGAAAATATTGAAGATTTATCAGACAATACCACGCGCTTCGTGATAATAGGCAATCAGGATGTAGACCCCAGCGGCGAGGATAAGACTTCCCTGCTGATCTCAACCAAAAATTATCCAGGCGCCTTGCTAGGACTATTACAGCCGCTCGCGGACAATGGAATAAGTATGAATAAGATTGAATCCCGTCCAGATCCAGATCGTAAATGGGAATACATCTTTTTCATCGATGTAGATGGCCATCAGCATTCGGACAATGTTCAAAAGGCGCTGCTCGAACTCAAAGGTCAGGCGGCCCGATTCAAAATTCTCGGATCCTACCCGAAAGCGACACTTTGATGTCAGTACTAGATTCTGCGCGCGCACCGGTTAAGCTATTGCAGCCCTATGCGCCGGGAAAACCGGTGGAAGAGCTTGAGCGCGAACTTGGAATATCCAACGCGATTAAACTCGCCTCCAATGAAAACCCGCTGGGATGCAGCGACGCCGCCAGAAAAGCAATCGATCTGGCCAGTCGGGGGATTGAACTATACCCCGATGCCAATGCATTCTATCTGAAGCAAAAACTAGCGGCCAGGCTGGGCATCCAGAGTGACCAGATAACCGTTGGTAATGGTTCGAATGATGTGCTTGATTTACTCGCCCGAACTTTTTTGGAAAAAGGGACAGAGGCCATCTATTCAGAATTCGCATTCCTGGTTTACGCTCTGGTGGTGCAGGCCTGTGGCGCTACACCCCGGGTTGCCAAAGCCATGCCACCCGAGCATGTGCAGGCCTATGGCCATGATTTACCGGCCATGCTTGAGTTGATCAACGAGCAGACCAGGTTGATTTTTATCGCCAACCCGAATAATCCTACCGGTAGCTGGTTGTCGCGCATGGAATTGAAGGAGTTTATCGATCGAGTGCCCTCGCACATCGTGATCGTGGTCGACGAGGCATATTTCGAATATGTCGAGGAAAGCGATTATCCTGATACCTCGCGGTGGATCGCCGATTATCCGAACCTGGTCGTGACTCGCACTTTTTCAAAAATTTATGGCCTGGCGGGGCTAAGGGTCGGCTATGCACTATCCAGCGCAGCAGTATGTGATTTGCTGAACCGGGTACGGCAACCTTTCAATGTCAATACTCTGGCGCTGGCTGCCGCGACTGCGAGTCTCGACGCCGAAGATTTTGTGCAGGCCAGCCGGGCGAATAACTCGCGAGGCCTTAGACAGCTTGGTGATTATTTTTCTTCGAAGAAACTGCACTATATTCCCTCGGTGGCGAATTTCCTGACAGTACAGTTTGGCCAACGAAGTGACGAAATTTATCAATCCCTGTTGCGACAGGGAATTATTGTAAGACCGGTCGCCAACTACAATATGCCTGAGTTTCTGCGCATTACCATTGGAACCGAACAACAGCATCGGGCGTTGCTGGGCAAACTCGAGCGACTAATATGATAGACCGCCTTGTTATCATCGGCGTCGGGCTGATTGGAGGTTCTCTCTCGCTTGCGCTGAAACAGGCAGGAGCTGTTGGCCATGTCGTAGGCTGTGGGCGCGATCAGGCAAACCTGGAAAAAGGCGTTGAGCTCGGTGTTATTGATAGCTACCAGATGTCGATCAGGGATGCGGTTAAAGATGCAGATATCGTTGTGCTGGCAGTACCCCTGGGGGCGATGCGGTCAGTGTTTGAGCAAATCGCCGGAGGGCTCACGGATCAGACGGTGATTACTGATGCAGGTAGTGCCAAGGCATCGGTAGTAAAAGTCGCGATCGAATGCCTCGGTGACAGGGTGGGGCAGTTTGTTCCAGGCCACCCCATTGCAGGAACAGAGAAAAGCGGTGTTGAGGCAGGGTTTTCCAGTCTCTACACGAATAAAAGGGTTATCCTGACACCGGTTGATTCGACCGATCAGGCTGCGGTCAATATTATCGATAAGATGTGGCGGCAATGCGGTGCCAGTATCGAATACTTAAGCGTGCAGCACCACGATAAGGTGCTTGCCGCAACCTCGCATTTACCCCATATGTTGGCTTACGCGCTGGTTAATTTCCTGTCTGGTCTGAATGAGCACGACGAAATATTTAAATACGCTGCGGGTGGCTTTCGCGACTTTACTCGAATTGCGTCGAGCGATCCGGTGATGTGGCGCGATGTCTGTATTTCTAATGGAGATGCCCTGTTAAGGCTGATCGAGCAATATAAAGACGAACTAGACCAGGTGTCGGCCGCCATTCGCAATCAGGATGCCGAGCACTTGCTGGAATTATTCGGCAATGCAAAAACTGAGAGAGACTCGTTAGTAGGAAATTGTTGATGTCCCATATCGAATGCCTGCCAGGGGGAACCGTCAATGGCGTGATCCGAGTTCCAGGCGACAAATCGATCTCTCACCGTTCTATTATCCTTTCATCGATTGCCCGGGGAACAAGCCATATTTCGGGTTTTCTACAGGGCGAAGATAGTCTGAATACACTTAAGGCGTTTCAGTCCATGGGCGTCACTATCGAACGTGAGAGCGATCGGGTTAGCGTGCACGGGGTCGGTTTGCATGGTTTGAAAAAACCCGAGAAC
>CAZJEJ010000008.1:24419-38140 GCA_964544945.1 uncultured Gammaproteobacteria bacterium
TATACGCCGATGACGAAAGCACTATCGTCGAACCAGCAACGACGCGCGATCATACCGAACGCATGTTGCGTGGTTTCGGATGTCCTGTTGAATCTGACAGGGGGCAAATCAGCATTAGCGGCGGCCAGGAACTAAACGCGATCAATATCGAAATTCCTGCAGATATTTCTTCTGCGGCTTTTTTCCTGGTAGCCGCGAGCATTGCGACAAATGCCGAACTGACCCTTGAGCATGTAGGCGTTAATCCGACGCGAACCGGGGTGATCGAAATTCTCAGATTAATGGGAGCTGAAATAACTTTGTTTAACCAACGGGATATTGGTGGTGAGCCTGTTGCCGATATCCGGGTTCGAAGCGCTGCGCTGCACGGTATTAACATACCCGAGGCCCTGGTACCGCTGGCGATCGACGAGTTTCCTGTTATATTTATCGCAGCAGCCTGTGCAAGGGGGGAAACATTACTCACCGGTGCCGAGGAACTCAGGGTTAAGGAAAGTGATAGAATAGAGGTAATGGCGCAAGGTTTAAGCGTATTGGGAGTTAGCGTAGAGACCAGGCGAGACGGTATTAAAATATTTGGAGGGCCGATGGCTGGTGGTGTTATCGATTCTCATGGAGACCATCGCATTGCGATGGCTTTTAGCATCGCATCGATCGCTGCCAGTGATTTGATCAAAATAGAAGATTGTTCCAACGTCAACACATCATTCCCTGGGTTTGTTAACATGGCTGCTGGAGCCGGATTAAAAATTTCTATATATGACGGATAAGCAAGCCTACATTATCACCATCGACGGACCTAGTGGCTCAGGCAAAGGTTCGCTCGCAGCACAGATAGCCCGAAAATTAAATTTTCATTTACTCGACAGTGGCGCCATCTATCGGCTCGCTGCGCTTAAGGCATTACAGGATGGAATCGATCTGGAGCAGGAAACTGAGGTTGTTGCAAGCCTGGCAGACCTGGATATTCGCTTTGAAACGGGTGATGAGCTAAGCATTCCCTATCTGGATGATATCGAGGTATCCGAGCAAATCAGACTCGAGTCGAGTGGCGAGGCGGCATCGGTAATTGCTTCCTATCCAGGCGTGCGGGAGCAATTGCTGACATGGCAGCGGGGATTTTTTAAGCCCCCCGGACTGGTGGCCGATGGCCGTGATATGGGTACCGTGGTGTTCCCGGATGCCAAATTTAAGTTTTTTTTATACGCATCGGTCGAAATTAGGGCTTCACGGCGTTATAAGCAGTTGATTGGTATGGGATTATCAGCTAATATCCACCGGCTTAGATCGGAGATCAGCGGGCGAGACGAACGGGATGAAAACCGGGCCGAATCCCCGCTAGTTCCAGCGACTGACGCGATTGTAGTCGACTCGAGCCTGCTCGATTTGAAACAGGTAGTCGATCTGGTCATGAGCCACATTGTTGAGGTGAATGAAAACAGGTCCCTGTAGGCGCACCGCCCACAGGGTTTTTTTAACTATAACGTAATACGAAGGCTTCTCCAGGCCCTCGCCATTACAAACCCATTTAGGAAATTCTTCCATGTCCGAAAATTTTGCAGAAATGTTTGAGCAAAGCATTACTCAAATGAATATGCGTATCGGTGAAATAATCACCGGTGAAGTTGTCGATATCAACCGTGATGTTGTAATCGTCAACGCGGGGCTCAAATCTGAAGGTGTGATCCCCGTAGAGCAGTTTTATAACGAAAGCGGTGAACTCGATGTCAATATTGGCGATATCGTAGAAGTCGCACTAGATTCGTTCGAGGATGGTTACGGCGAGTCGCGTTTATCGCGCGAAAAAGCCAAACGTGCCAGAGCCTGGACACGTCTCGAAGAGGCGCAGCAGGCCGACGAAATTATTACCGGTCGATTTACAGGAAAGGTTAAGGGCGGCTTTACAGTCGATATTGGTGAAATCAGGGCATTCTTGCCGGGTTCACTGGTCGACGTGCGTCCGGTTCGCGATACTGCTTACCTGGAAGAAAAAGAACTCGAATTTAAAATTATAAAACTCGATCAAAAGCGTAATAACGTCGTGGTATCACGTCGTGCTGTGGTCGAAAAAGAATTCAGCGAAGAGCGGGAAAAACTACTTGAAACCTTGAAAGAAGGTGAACGTGTTCGTGGTATCGTGAAGAACTTGACCGATTATGGTGCATTCCTGGATCTGGGTGGAATCGATGGATTATTGCATATCACCGATATGGCCTGGAAACGGGTCAAGCATCCTTCCGAGGTAGTAGAAATCGGCCAGGAAATCGATGTCGTAGTATTGAAGTTTGATCGTGAAAAGAATCGAGTCTCGCTTGGTCTCAAACAAATGGGAGACGATCCCTGGGCCAATATTATGCGCCGATACCCGGAAGGTCAGCGACTGTATGGTAATGTGAGCAATATTACTGACTATGGATGTTTCGTCGAAATCGAAGACGGCGTCGAAGGCCTGGTACACGTGTCAGAAATGGACTGGACTAATAAAAACGTTAATCCGAACAAAATGGTCACTCTAGGAGATGAAGTTGAGGTGGCAATATTAGAAATTGACGAGGAGCGTCGCCGAATTTCACTAGGCATGAAACAATGCAAGGCTAACCCATGGGATGAGTTTGGCTCGACCAATAGCAAGGGAGATGTTATTTCAGGTAAGATAAAATCGATTACTGATTTTGGTATATTTATCGGACTCGATGGAAATATCGACGGGCTTATCCACTTGACCGACCTGTCCTGGAACAAGCCAGGTGAAGAAGCGGTTCGGGATTACCAGAAGGGTCAGGAAGTTGAAGCCATGGTGCTTTCCATCGATCCTGAACGAGAGCGTATTTCACTCGGCATCAAACAGATTGAGAAGGATCCATTCGCCAGTTTCATAGCAGAAAAACCCAAAGGTAGCATCGTAAGTGGTACCGTCACCTCGGTGGATGCTAAAGCAGCGATAGTCAATTTGGGCGATGGAATCGAAGGCTTGCTCAGAGCTTCTGAAATGGCTACCGACCGAGTTGAAGACGCCAGATCCTTTTTGAACGAGGGCGACGAGATTGAAGCCAAGATTACTGGTATGGATAGAAAAGGCCGAAGTATATATCTGTCGATTAAAGCGAAAGATTCCGAAGAAGAGCAGGAAGCCCTAAAAGACTACACAGCAAGTCGAGATAGTGGTACCACCACCAGTTTCGGCGATCTGTTAAAGGAAAAAATGGATTCCTAGAATCCGATACCCAGGGCGGTGAAGGTTCTCCTTCGCCGCCTTTTTCAATGAACTGGACTATGTGATGAAAGAACAAGAATACGTACCTTCATTGACCAAGTCAGATTTGATAGACAATTTATCTGGAAATCAGGGACATCTGGCGTACAAAGATGTCGAACTGGCGGTTAAGAGTCTGATAGAAATGATGAGTAACGCGTTGTCTAATGGCAAGCGCATTGAAATCAGGGGTTTTGGAAGCTTTAGCCTCCACTATCGCCCTCCAAGGACGGGAAGAAATCCAAAGTCCGGCGAGAAGGTGGAACTTCCGGGTAAATATGTTCCACATTTCAAGCCCGGTAAAGAATTACGGGACCGAGCCAATAATCAGAAATAGCGCTCGCCGAAACAGTCGAAGGACATTTATAATACCCACCGCCAGTGCGGTTAAGATGAGTTGGTCTATTCGATGGATTATTGGCTGTTATTATTGATTCTAAGTGCTATTTTGATCGGCTGGATTATTGGTCGATGGGATCCTTTTGTTAGAAATAACTCCGCTAAATCCGCAGGGATCTTTTCCGACTCCTACGTCAAGGGGCTGAATTACCTGTTATCGAACGACTCGAACAAGGCTATCGGTATTTTTACCGAGTTAATCGAAGTCAATAGTGACACCATTGAAATACATATAACGCTAGGAAATTTGTTTCGTTCAAAAGGAGAGGTCGACAGGGCCATTAAGGTACATCAAAACCTGCTCGCACGGCCCAATTTGAGCAAAAAGCAGCGGAATATGGCAATTGCTGAGCTGGCCAACGATTATTTGAAGGCGGGATTACTCGATCGTGCCGAAAAGCTGTTCAAGGAAATGATTCAGTTGAAAACAGATGATCTGGAGGGTTATCGTCGTCTGCTGGACCTTTATATCACTGAAAAATCGTGGCACGAAGCAATCGACTGCGCACGTATTCTTTATGATCGAGGTGAAGCAAACGCGACGGTAATCTATAGCCAGTGCCTTTGCGAAGTCGCTGAAAATGCAATGTCACAGGGAAAAAACAAAATAGCTCGTGAAAGCCTTGCTAAAGCGATTGAAGTAGATCAAAACTGCGTGAGGGCAACGCTGCTCCTGATCAAGTTACATTTGGACTCCAGGGGTGTTAAAGCGGCTCAAAAACTCTTTAAACGACTGATCAAACTGAGCCCAGAATATATGGGCCTGTATATTGAGCCAGCAAGAAAAATTTATTTGCGAGGAAACGAATCCAACGATTACCACGATTTTCTAAAGCAGCAATATCGAGAGCACCCGTCTACCCGGTTAGCCATTGCATTACTCGAATATTATGTTGACCGGAATCAAATTCAAAAGGCCAGGCTATTTCTGTCGGACGTATTGCAGTCTTCCCCGTCGTTTGAATCGTTTGAATTTGCGCTTCGATTTTTAAAGTCTGATCCAGATCGCCTTTCAGATACCTGGGAAAGTTTATCGTCATTTTTGAAAATGATGCATAATAAAAAAATCGAGTTTACCTGCTCTCAGTGTGGTTATGAGAGCCACGTAATAGAATGGAACTGCCCCAGTTGCAAAAGCTGGGCTTCGATGAAGCCAGTATAGAAAAAACCATGCCTGTTCTTGACCCAAGAGTCATAGTTGCACTTGACTATCCGAGTAAGAAACAGGCGCTTGAATTTGTCGACAGGATCTCTCCTGATCTATGCAAACTAAAGATAGGTAAAGAACTATTTACCCGATCGGGACCGACGCTCGTCGATACACTGGTGTCTAAAGGCTTTGATATTTTCCTTGACCTCAAATTTCACGATATACCCAATACCGTCAAGAGAGCCGTGTATGCGGCAAGCCAACTCGGTGTGTGGATGCTCGACGTACACGCACTAGGCGGCTACTCCATGTTACTTGCGGCACGGGAAGGCATCGATATGGCCGGTACCAATCGGCCTTACCTGATAGCTGTCACCGTTTTAACGAGCCATTCACAGGAAGATCTGGAGCAACTCGGAGTCGATCAGGAAATACCTGAATTTGTCGATCGATTGGCCGACCTGGCCATAAGTGCCGGGCTGGATGGACTGGTATGTTCGGCACGGGAAGCTAAACTCCTCCGTCACAGGCTGGGCAATAGTCCAATACTGGTAACCCCGGGCATCAGGCCGGTTGGGGCAAAGTCGGATGATCAGCGCCGTACCGTGACCCCCGAGCGGGCTATAGCTGATGGTTCCAGCTATTTGGTCATAGGTCGACCGATTACGCAACATGTGGATCCCGCAGCGGCGATTGTCGCGATTAACAAGTCAATACTCGACTGAAGTAGTTATTCGACAACAATGCCGCTTAAGTCACATACTACACACAGGCGGTAGCGATAGATCAGTCTTGTTCACCCTGTTTTTACTGGGCTTAGTTCACTTATTGCAATATGCGGCTTAAGCTTGATGACAGTCTGGAGTCGAATCGTTACACTATCGTTAGTTATTTTTTTAAGAAGAATTCATGGATCCAAAATTCCTCGATTTTGAACAACCGATCGCCGAACTTCAGGCTAAAATCGCCGAACTTCGGTATGTTACCGATGATTCGGAAGTTAATATTTCAGAAGAAATTCAAACACTGGACAAGAAGGCAGAAAGTCTTACCTCGGCAATATTTGCCAAACTGACACCATGGCAAGTTTCTCAGATATCTAGACATCCAAACCGACCCTATACGATCGACTATATCGAACGTATATTTACCGATTTTGAGTATTTGCATGGCGACCGGGCGTTTGGAGACGACAAACCTGTCATTGGAGGTATTGGAAGGTTAGAAGGCAAGCCTGTCATGTTAATAGGCCAACAAAAGGGTCGAGATACGCCCGAGAAAATCAAACGTAATTTTGGAATGCCGAGACCGGAAGGATATCGCAAGGCATTGCGACTCATGAAAATGGCAGAAAAATTCAAAATGCCTTTAATTACCCTGGTGGATACACCGGGTGCCTATCCTGGTATTGGTGCCGAAGAGCGGGGCCAAAGCGAAGCAATTGCCCGTAATCTGTACGTGTTAGCCGATCTAAAAACACCCATCATTTGCACCATCATTGGTGAAGGTGGATCGGGTGGGGCGCTTGCAATTTGCGTGGGAGATAGAATTAACATGTTGGAGTATTCCACCTACTCTGTGATTTCACCGGAAGGTTGCGCGTCAATACTATGGAAGAGTGCCGATAAGGCCCCACAGGCAGCCGAGGCGATGGGAATAACCGCCGATCGCCTGCTGTCGTTGAAACTCGTAGACAAGGTGATCAAGGAGCCTCTCGGTGGCGCTCATCGCGACTACGACCAGATTGCAAAAGACCTGAAGCTTAGCCTGATAGAGAATATTGAAACCCTTGAATCTGTCAGTATTGATAAATTACTCGATCAGAGGTATCAGAAATTAATGAATTTTGGCCAATACAAAGAAGGCTGAAATTATTTCGGATAGCATCTTGCACAGCTGTCTGAAATCAATTCCTGACAATATTGAGCGCCTGGTGCTGGCCTTTAGCGGGGGGCTTGATTCTTGTGTTTTACTGCATTTGCTGATCTCGAAATCACATGCTTATAGCGTTCAGCTCTGGCATGTCAATCATGGATTGCAGGAATCAGCCGAGGATATGGAAACTTTCTGCAATACGCGGGCCAGGGATTATGGGCTCGAAATAAAAACCAGCCATCTACACCTTGACCCGCATGCGGGTAATCTGGAATCTAAGGCTCGGCAGGCTCGTTACGCCTTATTCGAACGGGAATTAACCCAGGCTGACTGTTTATTGACAGCTCATCACGCCGATGACCAGGTCGAGACATTTATGCTCAATGCATTGCGCGGCTCGGGTAGCGCCGGACTAAGGGGCATCGCCAAATGCAGGGCAATCGGGCAATCGATACTGCTCAGACCATTGCTCGATATTTCCAGAAAAGAGCTATCGACATACGCCAGGCATAACAAAATCGAATGGTTCGAAGACCCCAGCAATGCTTCTGATCGATTTGACCGGAATTATTTGCGTCAACAGGTCGTTCCGCTAATAAAAGCCCGGTGGCCCGGGTATGCTGGTTCAATACGCTCGGTCATCGAGATCCAGGCAGAAACCGAGACCCTACTGGAAGACCTCGCTGCGCAGGATTACACGGCTGTTCCAAACCCATCAAATCAGGAAAAAACTGATTCCCTGTGCAAACTGGCCCTATTAAAATTTATCCCGGCTCGGCAAAAAAACCTGATTCGCTACTGGATCAAAAAAAACGAATGTGCCAGTTTGCCGCAAACCAGGTTAAACGAGTTATTGAATCAACTGCGAACGAAAAGAAATACAGGGCCGATAATTCGCGCCAAAGGATACAGTATTCGAATTTACAATCAGCGCTTGTTTATCGTGCCGGAGGGAGAGCCACAGCCATTACAGTCGGAATATAATTTTGATCGCTCTCCCGTATTAAAAATCGAGGAAATCGATCTGAAAATACGCAGGAGTAAGATTTTTCGTCACCTGGGTAAAAACGACACCGGACAATCGATCACCTTGATGTTTCGACTTCGTACCAATGTACCAAACCCTGCACAGCATCGCCTGAAACGCCTGTTCCAGAAACATAAGGTACCACCCTGGAAAAGGTCGATCACACCACAAATATATCTCGATGACGAATTAGCCGGGTTATGGTGTTAAAAGAGTACTAGATGATCGACCCAATCGATAAAGACAAGGTATTCGCCAAACAATTGAGCGAAATAAAAGCTTTTGAATTCAACGAAGGCGTGGCCAACGTGTTTCGGGATATGATTTCCAGATCGGTTCCGGGTTATGGGTTGTTATTGCACCTGATTGGGCTTTACGCCCGGGTGTTCGTACAAAAGCGCAGTAATATTTACGATCTGGGGTGCTCGCTTGGTGATGTTTCGCGAATAATAGCCGAACAAATCAGTGCTATGGATTGTTCGATATACGCAATCGACAATTCTCCAGCGATGATCGAGAAATGCCAGGCACAGCATGCAGACACAGGTCATATTCAATGGCTTTGCGAGGATGTGCAGTCTATTGAGATACGTAATGCTTCCCTGGTCGTATTAAATTTGACTTTACAGTTTATTAACCCAGATAACAGGGCAGATTTGATTGGCAAGATCTTTCGAGGTCTTAATCCTGGTGGGGTACTGATCCTCACGGAAAAAGTCGTACTGGAGAAGTCGATCGATAACCAGCGCATGGTACAACTGTATCAAGCGTTTAAAAAGAGACAGGGTTACAGCGATCTGGAGGTCAGTCAAAAACGTACAGCACTGGAAAATGTACTGGTGTGCGATTCTGATTCGGTTCACCAGCAAAGGCTCGAACAAGCTGGTTTTAGCGAGATATACCAGTGTTTTCACTGCTTTAACTTTAACTCCTATCTTGCGATCAAATAATGGATTATTCCACTTTATTTAACCACCTGCGAAAAGCCGGTTTCAGCCAGTGGGTTGATCAACTAGAGACACAGCAAAAAGACTGGTTGATTCATCATGGTGATTATGCCCGCTGGTCTGAGGCTTTGTCGCGTTTACCTCCTATTAACGATTTACAGGTATATCTCGACCGCTCGGCAGTGACTATCTCCGGCGTTTGTGAGAATAACGATGCATTACTCAAGGCATTAAAATCGCTGATGCCCTGGCGTAAAGGCCCTTATCAATTCTCGAACATACTGATTGATTCCGAATGGCGCTCGGATTTCAAATGGGAACGACTCAAGACACATCTTTCACCGCTCGAAAATCGACGCGTACTCGATATTGGTTGTGGCAACGGATACCACTGCTGGCGCATGCTTTCAGAGGCGCCACAATTTGTCGTTGGTATAGAACCCGCGGTACTGTTCAACTTGCAGTTCCAGGCGGTACAAAATTATATAAACAGGCCGGATATTTTTCTGTTACCTATAGGCGTAGAACAGATGCCAGCCGAAATGGACTGGTTTGATACGGTATTTTCTATGGGAATTTTATATCATCGCAAGAGTCCGATCGATCATCTCCTGCAGTTGAAAGGGTTACTCCGAAGTGGTGGTGAATTATGCCTGGAAACACTGGTAATCGATGGTGGAAAAGGTGATATTTTACTACCCAAAGATCGCTATGCTCGTATGAAAAACGTATGGTTTATACCCAGTGCGTCTGAGCTGGCTAACTGGCTGGAACGCTGTGGCTTCAAAAACATTAGAATTGCTGATATTTCTGTAACCACGCCTGAAGAGCAACGGGTTACCGAGTGGATGCAATTCGAATCACTCCCGGATAGTCTCGATAATCAAGATACTGATCTGACCGTAGAAGGGTTACCTGCCCCGAAAAGGGCCATATTATTTGCGAACAAAGTGTAATCCTGAGTTGATCCAGATTGTCATCAAATAGGGATTCTGCTATCGTTTCCGTCCAACCTATGTAAGACATTTCGAAGAAATTATTTTTTAGGAAGTGTCCCGAATTCATACTATTATATTTCAAGGACTATGAGCCGATTTATATTTATTACCGGTGGTGTTGTATCGTCACTGGGCAAGGGTATTGCATCCGCATCCCTGGGAGCAATACTCCAGGCGAGAGGACTCAGCGTTAACATGATCAAACTGGATCCTTATATCAATGTTGATCCTGGCACCATGAGTCCATTTCAGCATGGCGAGGTCTATGTTACCGACGATGGCGCAGAGACCGACCTGGATCTGGGGCATTACGAACGATTTGCCGGTATACGCTGTTCGCAAAGCAGTAATTACACCACGGGCCAGATATACGAAAATGTCATCGCCAAGGAACGACGTGGGGATTATCTTGGTGCCACGGTTCAGGTTATTCCCCACATTACCGACGAAATTAAGAGACTGGTGCTCGATAGTACCAACAATGCCGACATCGTCCTGGTAGAAATCGGTGGTACCGTGGGCGATATAGAATCGCTACCTTTCCTGGAGGCTATACGACAACTTGGATTCGAGCTGGGGCACGATAACGTACTTTACATACACCTGACATTGATTCCATATTTACCGGCAGCCGGGGAGATCAAAACCAAGCCGACACAACATTCGGTCAAGGAACTTCGTTCAATCGGTATTCAGCCCGATATATTATTGTGCAGGGCCGATCGTGAAATCCCGATCGAAGAACGCAGGAAAATTGCACTCTTCACCAATGTAACAGAAGAGGCAGTCATTTCCGCGGTCGATGTGGACCATATCTATAAAATTCCACGCGAATTGCACGAACAGGGGCTGGACGAAATTGTCGTAAAACATTTCGCCCTGAATTTACCACCAGCAGATTTAAGCGATTGGGATCGGGTCGTAACGGCGCTTGAGTCACCTGAACATGAGGTCAACATCGGTTTCGTGGGTAAATACGTCGATCATACCGACGCTTATAAATCACTCAATGAATCGCTTGCTCATGCCGGCGTCCATACTCGTACTAGAGTCAACGTTATCAAAATCGATTCGGACTCACTGGAAGCCGACGGTATCGGCAGTCTAAAAGATCTGGATGCAATCCTGGTACCCGGAGGATTCGGTAGTCGTGGTATCGAAGGCAAAATAGTGGCGGCCAATTACGCGCGCACTCACCGGGTACCCTACCTGGGTATATGCCTGGGGATGCAGGTTGCGGTAATTGATTATGCTCGAAATATACTCGGTCTGCCCAAGGCACACAGCTCTGAATTCAACCCGAAAACCCCCGATCCTGTCATCGCCCTGATATCCGAGTGGCTCAACCACGATGGCTCGATCGAAAAACGCGACGAAAATTTTGATTTGGGCGGTACTATGCGACTAGGTGCACAGGTTTGTAAGCTGGTTCCAGGTACCTTGACTCGCAAGGCCTACGGAACGGACGAAATCCGCGAGCGACATCGTCATCGTTACGAGTTTAACAATAACTATCTCGATAGGCTGCAGGAAGCAGGCCTGGTGATTTCGGGGCTTTCTATTGATAACGAACTGGTAGAAATGATAGAGCTTTCTGACCACCCGTGGTTTATCGGATGCCAGTTTCATCCAGAATTCACCTCGCAGCCTCGCGAGGGGCACCCTCTGTTCAACAGTTATATTACGGCAGCGGTGAATTACAGGCAGGAAAAAACAAAATGACGAGTATAAGCAAGGTGATTGGGCGCGAGATTTTAGACTCGAGGGGCAACCCGACGGTCGAAGCCGAGGTGACTTTATCGACTGGCGTGGTTGGAAGAGCTGCTGTCCCATCGGGTGCATCGACTGGCGAGCGTGAAGCAATAGAGTTGCGCGATAACGATAAAAGCCGTTATCTGGGCAAGGGAGTCACCAGGGCGGTCAGTCATATCGATAATGAAATAGCAAGCCTGGTGATTGGCCGCGATTGTAACGATCAGGGCGGGCTGGATAATGCGATGATTGCTTTGGATGGTACTGACAACAAGAGCATGCTTGGTGCCAATGCCCTACTGGCGGTTTCTCTGGCTAATGCGCAGGCCGCTGCATCGCAGTCGCAACAGCCCCTTTATCGATTTCTCGGTGGTGATAATGCAAGAACATTACCCGTACCGATGATGAATATTATTAATGGTGGCGCCCATGCTAACAACAGCGTGGATATGCAGGAATTCATGATATTGCCGGTGGGCGCGCCGAGATTTTCCGAAGCGCTACGCTATGGAACCGAAGTATTCCACTCGCTGAAATCCGTACTAGGAAAAAAAGGCTTGAATACAGCGGTAGGTGACGAGGGTGGTTTTGCCCCCGATCTGTCGTCCAATGAAGAAGCCATCGAAGTGATACTTGAGGCGATAGAGCAAGCCGGTTTTAAAGCGGGTGACGATATTTGCCTCGGACTGGATATCGCCAGTTCTGAATTCTACGAAGGCGGGCGTTATTTGCTCGCCTCCGAAGATAAGTCATTTGATGCCAGTGGTTTCGCCGATTATCTAACATCCTGGGTGAGTCAATATCCGATAATTACCATCGAAGACGGGATGGATGAAAGTGACTGGGATGGCTGGGCCATACTGACGGAGAAACTGGGAGATAAAATTCAATTGGTCGGTGACGATTTATTCGTGACCAACACAGAGATTTTTTCACGTGGCATCGAAAACAATATTGCCAACTCGATTCTGATCAAATTGAACCAGATAGGAACGCTGAGTGAAACGCTCAGCGCGATATCCATGGCACACGGTTCCAACTACACCACGGTAATTTCACATCGTTCAGGCGAGACTGAAGATGTTACCATCGCCGATCTCGCCGTTGCCACTAACGCGGGCCAGATCAAAACCGGATCCCTTTCACGTTCGGACCGGGTCGCGAAATACAATCAGTTACTACGTATCGAATCTCAATTAGGAGCCAACGCGATCTATCCAGGCAAGAAGGCATTTTCTAGCTTATAGCTATTAGCTATTTCCAGATTCCGATGAATCGATGAAAATACTGATCACTGTATTAATCCTTTTGCTCATCGGCCTGCAATACAAGCTATGGCTTGGCGATGGTAGTCTTTCTGAAGTAGTGCAGTTGTCGAAAGAACTGGAGCGCCAGAAGGATAAGTTACGCTTGCTTGAAGATCGCAATAAAATACTCGAAGCTCAGGTGCTCGATTTGCAAAATGGACTCGACGCAATCGAAGAAAAGGCACGTAACGATCTCGGTATGATTAAACAGGGAGAAACATTCATCCAGTTGATACCCAGGCAAGACAGCGGCACCGATGACCAGCTACTCGAATAACCCTCCGATTTGGGCGATTGTGCCCGCTTCCGGGGTGGGTGAGCGGATGCGAAGTTCAGTGCCGAAGCAGTATTTGAAGCTCGGGGATAAAACCATAATTGAACACACTCTGGATAGACTACTGTCCTTTGACGGAATTATTGGTGTCATCCTGGTGTTACGGGCAGATGATAGCGACTGGCCAGGTTTAAATTACCAGTCAGAAAAACCTGTTCTCACCACTACCGGCGGGGAGGAGCGCAAACATTCGGTTTTTAATGGCTTGCTTAAATTGAAGGAACTGGATTTAAATGATCCGTATGCGTTAGTACACGACGCCGTAAGACCACTAGTGACGCATAAAGATTTGGCTTGCCTGGTCAAAGCGGCAACCAACCACGAAGCCGGTGCCTTACTCGCATTACCAATTTCCGATACGATAAAAAAACAGGACGAGCAGGGTAACAGTAACAAATCAATAGAACGTGAAGGCCTCTGGCGCGCCTTCACGCCGCAATTATTTCGTGCCTGTTTATTACATAAAGCACTCGATTATGTGCTTCAGAACAATCTGAAGATTACCGACGATGCCGCGGCTATAGAGGCGCTGGGGATGAAGCCCAAACTGGTTTCCTGTAGTGCCGAAAATATCAAGCTGACCAACCCGGAAGATCTATCCCTGGCAGAGCAAATATTATCGCGACAATCAGCCTGGGTTGATGGCTCCACCAGAAATTGAGTAGGTAAATTACCCCTG
>CAZJEJ010000009.1:0-9022 GCA_964544945.1 uncultured Gammaproteobacteria bacterium
CTGGTGACAATGGGTCAGATATGTGCGGCGAAATTAAAAATATCAATACTTATCGTTTAAATAATAGGAAATATTAACCGATAATCGATGAAAAATAACTTGACAGAAAAAGATATGCACACGGAAAGGTTATTTTAAGTCATTCGAGGTGATGCCTGTTAACAGGCTTGATTGAAAATAGATAAAATATGTAAGCTGTTGTATTTAAAGTGATTATTTAAATCGATGGATTATTGAGCAAACTGGTCGAAAGCGAGGGTTAATGCGCCTCCTGGCTTTATTTCTACATTTCATGCACAGACTTATCCACAGAAAATGTGGATAATAAATTTTCCTCAGATTTCTTAGTAAGTTAGCCCCTGTATACTAGAATTTTCTTTAACAAATTTAAAAATTTACCATCGCGAGTCCACGCATATCGAGTCGAATTTTGTCGATTTCCCCGTACCAATTTAGCTGTGGGAACCCGGCAGATAAAGTATCATGGCCTTTTCTTCCCGAGATATTGCGTTGCCGGAAAAATCGCCTGCGAGTTTTGCCTCGTTTGCAATCTCCATTCCATTATATCGGGTGTTTGACTATGACATGGCTTCGAGTGCTCCTTTGCAGGCGGGTCTGCGCTATCGCCTGCCTTTTGGCCGGGGCAGCAAGACAGGAATTTTGCTATCCACCCAGGATGCTACCGATATCCCTTTGGAGCGAATCAAGACCGCGCTAGAGTGCCTGGACGATACGCCAGTATTGTCGGAACACATGATAGCGCTGGCGCGCTGGCTGGCCGAATACTATCTTCAGCCACCAGGAGAAGTTTTGTTCCAGTGTTTACCCGGATACCTGCGCGACGCCAGGCGGATTAAACCGACGAGAGTGAAGTACTGGCACGCCTTACCTGTAGACGCTCAATTGCGCGAACGGCTGCGTATACGCTCTCCGCGCCAGTACGAATTACTGGTGGCAATTGAGCAGGCGCCCGATGGTCTTAACGCCGCTCGGTTAAAGACAATCAATGCTGGCTGGCATAGTCCCGTGCGGGCGCTGGAAGCCAGGCAGGCGGTCAAATGGGACTGGTCGAAACCCGCAGTTGTCCACCCAATGGGACAGGCGGCGCCTGTATTAAGCCAGGAGCAATCGCAGGTATATGCCGAGCTCAAAAACAGGCTAAACCGCTTTTCAGTTCATTTACTCGATGGCATCACCGGCAGTGGTAAAACCGAAGTTTATTTTTCCCTGATCCAGAAACAGCTTGAGCAGCAACGGCAAGTCATTTACCTGGTGCCAGAAATTGGCCTTACCACGCAGTTGATCGAACGGGTGAAGCTGCGCTTTGGAGAACAGTTCGTTAGTTCGCATTCTGGCCTGACCGCCTGGCAGCGCTTTAAGGCCTGGGACCAGTTTCGGCGAGGGGAGGTGAATATCATGCTAGGTACCCGATCCTGCCTGTTCTCACAATGTGACCGGCTGGGCCTGATCATCATCGACGAAGAACACGATAGCTCGTACAAGCAGGAAGACGGAATTCGCTATCACGCCAGGGACGTGGCGATCAAGCGTGCGCAAATGCTTGATATTCCGATAGTGCTTGGATCTGCAACTCCATCGCTGGAAAGCCTGAACAATTGTGAGCGCGAACATTATTATCTTTACCGCCTGTTACACAGGCCGACAGCTTACCCACCGCCCTGTCTTCGGTTAATCGACACGCGCCATGTCAAGTTGGTGTCTGGCTGTTCGCCAGCGGTGCTTCAGAGAATCGATCAGCATTTGTCACAAGGGAGCCAGGTACTGGTGTATCTGAACCGCCGTGGTTACGCACCGGTAGTGATATGCCACGAATGTGGCTGGCACGCTTACTGCCAGCAATGCGACGCGAGACTGACCCTGCATCAGCCGGTCAACCAATTGCTATGTCATCACTGTGGATATACGCAGGGCTTACCAACGGCTTGTCCCGAATGTGGGCATAGTGATATCAAACACTATGGGATAGGCACCGAGCAACTGGAACAGGGTTTGAAGCGGCGGTTTCCGCAATTTCCGGTGATCAGGATCGACCGCGACGCGGTTACATCGCGTGATGAATTTGCGCAAAGAATCAGGAAGTTGCAAACCGGCCAATCCTGCCTGTTAATCGGAACCCAGATGATCGCCAAGGGACATGATTATCCGGGCATCACTCTGAGCGTAATTCTCGACGCCGATCAGGCTTTGTTTAGTGCCTCCTATCGTGCAGGCGAACGCCTGGTACAAACCGCATTTCAGGTTGGCGGTCGCTCAGGTCGTGGTGACCGTGAAGGAGAGGCATTGATACAGACTCGATTTCCCGAACACCCGCTGATGCAGGCACTAACCAGCAGTTGCTATCGCGATATTGCCCACTCTATCCTGCAGGAGCGTAAAATGCTGGGTTTCCCACCTTTTTCGCGCGTGGTAATTTTTCGTGCCGATGCGCTGAGCCTGGACCAGGCGATGGCTCGACTCGAGCAAATAGGACTATGCCTGCAGGCTAGCGTGCGAAAACGTGAAGTGAAGTGCATCGGTCCGATTCCAGCGCTGATGACGCGGCGGGTGGGACGTTACAGGGCACAGCTTTGCCTGTTGAGCAAAAATTTCCAACAATTACGCGGTGTTTTACGCGAAGCGATGCCAGCGATTAAAAACATCCCCAGTACGCATTCGGTGAAATGGGTAGTCGATGTCGATGCATATGATCTCTAGCCCACGTATTTCTCCAGATCCAGGTTTCCTTCATGCAAAATACGGGGTCTGGCCCTTTTGTCTGTGTCCTCATCCATGTAGAATCGCGCTTTGTTTTTTCTGGCCGGAAGGTCGCGGGTTTATAAATTCTTGAAGCGAGTCATACACGATTTGATTGAGCAGGCGTTACTGAAATTACAGCAATCAGGGCAGTTGCCTGCCGATCTGAAACCCGCCATCCAGGTAACCCCGAGCAAAGAACCCAGCCAGGGCGATTTTGCCAGCAACATTGCCCTGATGCTCTCGAAACAGGCGGATAAGCCGCCGCGAGAACTCGCGAACCTGATCGTGGCAAAATTTTCCGTCGATGATGCGATCGATAAGGTCGAAGTCGCAGGCCCAGGATTTATCAACTTCTTTGTCACCAGTAGTACCAGCCGTTCGGTCGTGCACCAGATATTGCAGCAGGGTGGAGAATTCGGGCGAAGCGATCTGGGTAAAGGCGCCAGGATTCAGGTGGAATTTGTTTCTGCCAATCCTACCGGACCCTTGCACGTCGGTCATGGACGTGGTGCAGCCTACGGCGCGACCCTGGCTAATCTGTTGGCTTGTGTTGGTTTCGAGGTACAAAGAGAATATTACGTCAACGATGCAGGTCGCCAGATGGACATACTCGCTACTTCGACCTGGTTACGTTATCTCGAACTTTGCGGGGTCGAAATCCCATTCCCAAGCAATGGCTATCGGGGTGATTATATTTGGGATATCGCCGCCACTTTACATCGTGAAAACGCAGAGCGATTTCGGCGTAGTACAGAACAGGTGATGAATAAGGTATCTGTCGATGCACCCGAGGGGGATAAGGAAAAACACATCGACGATTTGATCGAGAATGCCAGGACCCTGCTCGGCGAGGAAGACTATCGTATCGTATTCGATCTCGTACTCGATACCCTGGTCGATGTTATTCGCAAGGACCTGCATGCATTCGGGGTTGACTACGACGAATGGTTTTCAGAGCGCTCGCTCGCCGATGCAGGACAGGTCGAATCTGCAATTAAGCGGCTCACAGATAATGGTCACATGTATCAAAAAGATGGTGCCTGGTGGTTTCGCTCCACTGACTTTGGTGACGAAAAAGATCGTGTGGTAAAGCGTGAGAATGGCCAAACCACCTATTTCGCGTCTGATATTGCTTACCACATGAACAAGTTTGAGCGAGGTTTTGATCGTGTAATCAATATCTGGGGTGCCGACCATCACGGTTATATTACCCGTGTTAAGGCTTCCCTCAGTGCGCTCGGATACGATGCCGACAGGCTTGAAATACAACTCGTTCAGTTTGCCAACCTGTACGAAAATGGCACCAGGGTTGCGATGTCAACGCGCTCTGGAGAGTTCGTAACGCTACGACAGCTGCGCAAAGACGTAGGCCAGGACGCGGCGCGATTTTTTTATGTGATGCGTAAAGCCGATCAGCATATGGATTTCGATCTTGATCTGGCGCGCGAACGATCAACCGATAATCCGGTTTATTACCTGCAGTATGCACATGCGAGGATTTGCAGCGTGAAACGTCAGTGCGATGAAAAGGGCTTGAGTCTGTCTTTAGAGGTTGCTAACTTGAATCGACTCGAGAATTCGCATGAACAGCAATTAATCAAACAACTAGGTCTGTATCCGGATCGGGTGCAAGATGCAGCGATGCGTCGAGAGCCGCACATCGTGGTGAACTATCTGCGCGATCTGGCTAATCAGTTCCACTCGTGGTACAACGCGCATCAGTTTATCGTCGACGACGGCGAGTTGCGCGACGCCCGTATCGCTTTGGCCAGTGCGGTTTGCCAGGTTTTGAAAAATGGACTCAATCTAATGGGTGTTGCGGCACCGGAAAAAATGTAATGGCTGGAAAGCGACAATCGACGTCTCCCTGGGTCTGGGTTTTTCTACTTATGATGCTGGGCCTGTTTGCGGCGTTTATTGTTTTCCTGGATCAGAAAATCGTGCGCAATGGAGAATATAGCACGCAACCGGAAACCGGCACCGAGAGCTCGACCAAGCCCAGGTTCGATTTCTACTCGGTGTTACCGGATCGTATCCTCGATATACCGATCTCAGAACAGGAACGTGAAGCAATCGAAAACCCCAGGATCAACAAGATCTCGGGTGAAAAGGTACTATTGCAGGTTGGGTCTTTTCAAAGCATGGGTGAAGCCGACAGCCTCAAGGCCCAACTCGCTTTTCTTGGCCTCGAAGCCGGGGTAAAATCAGCTATCGTCAAGGATGATACCTGGTACCGTGTAATACTGGGGCCGTTTGTGGAAAACAGTGAATTTTCCCGCATCAAGAACCTGTTAATCGAAAATAAGATTGTCTACATGCAGCGCAGCGCAGATCAGTAAGCCCACGATCTACTAACGATAAAGATCAGCCAGAAACCACCCTGGTATTGTCTTTCGAGCACGATTCAATATTGCCTCGTGGGCAGAAAAATCGACGCAATGCTGCTCTACCAGTCGCCAGAATTTTCCTGAGTGATTCAGGTGCCTTCTGTGGCAGAGTTCGTGGATCATCAGATACTCGACAGTATCTCCCGGGACAAATAACAACTGATCGTTTAGGCTGATAGTTCCGCTCGAAGAGCAACTGCCCCAGCGCGTTTTTTGACTTCTAATGGAGATTTTTCTGTAGTCAAGGCCGGTTTGCCGCGCGAGCCGTTCCAACATCGAAGGAAAGCGTCGCCAGGCTTCGCGTCTGACCCAACGACGTAGCAGCCGGATGCTATCCTGATAAGATTTTCTTACGACCAGCAGTTGCCCCGGAACGTTCACGCTACTTCGATCGCGCGTTAAAGGGTAGATAATGGTGGTGCGACTGGCGTCGATGGCAAAATTTATTTCGTTTGGTAAATCAGGTCGTGGATTATTCGGCGGATTTTTTTGCAATTGTCGTGTAATCCAGTCCTGATGTCGCCGAATTAAATCACCCACCGCATGTCTTGGGAAACGATTTGGGATCACTACTTCGAGCCCGCCGTAAGGTTTGATCAACAGTTTGGCGTATTTCGCTCGATGCGAAACGCGTAATGAATAATCGAATAACTTCTCAGAAGATGTACGGTGCGGGATTTTATAACCCACACGTCACCTCGATCTCTACAGATTGAATGTTATCGGGCGTACCTTCGACTACTAGCACATCACCGGCCTTTAGCTCGACATCGAGCAATGGGTCGTCACAACGCACGCCATTACGCTTGAGCGCGATCACGTTAATTTTTGGCAGACTCTTGAGGGACTCGATGGCCCGGCCCTCGGCGTGATAATTGTTGAGGATTTCGATGCTGTGTAGATAGTTATGATCTGGCTTGTCGAGGTCGACTTCATCGGTGCCGTGAAAGAAAGCCCGTACCCGTGCATAATGTCCTTCGCGAGCATCGGAAAGCAATTCATTGATCGAATCCTGGTCAATATCCAGCCTGGTCAGCGTATGCTGTGCCAGCATCATGCTCGATTCTACCGTATCCAGGATTACTTCGTCGGCGCCGCATTCAAGCAGTCTTTCCAGATAGCGATCGTCTCGTGTGCGGACTATCAGGGGGATCGCTTCACATAATTGCTTCGCAGTGCGGATAATTTGCTCGCTGGAATTTATTTCCGCAAACGAGATGACTAACGCCTTCGCTCTTTCTATACCGGCCCGTTTGAGTATTTCCGGATTGCTGCTATCACCGAAATAAACAGGTTCGCCTGCCCCCCAGGCTTCGGTGATTAAATCTGTATCGACTTCGAGCGCGATGAAAGGGATATTCACGCGCTTAAAAAATACCGCCAGATTTTGCCCGGTACGACCGAAACCGCAAAGAATGACATGATTTTGCAACTCCTTACAGGCCTGTTCAATGTCATAGTCAGCCTGGCGTAGTCGAGACACATATTCGCTGGCAAACCGAATGGCGAAAGCCTCGTTGCGGCGGATCAGCATCGGCGATATTGCCATGCTGATGATGATCGAGGCGACAATTGGCTGGCTAAGCTCGATATCCAGTAAGCCCGTAGTCAATGCCACCGCCAGTAAAGCGAAACCGAATTCGCTGCCCTGCCCGAGTACCACTCCGGCGCGAATAGCGACACCTTTTTCGAATCCTCCCAGATAAGTAATTATCATGATCACAAGGCCCTTACCGAACATCAGTCCAACGGTCAGAACGCCGACGGCCAGGGGTTCGTCGACGATGACAGACCAGTCAAACTGCGAACCAACCGAGATAAAAAAGAGCCCCATTAGTACATCGCGAAATGGGCGGATTTCAATTTCGACATGATGTTGATACTCGGTTTCTGCAAGCATGATCCCTGCCAGAAACGCACCCAGAGCGAGTGACAATCCTAACTGCCAGGTGAGCCAGGCGGCGACCAAAGTGATAAACAGGACAAACAGGGTAAACAGTTCGCTCGAATAGCTCGATGCGACCCAGCGAATGGCAGGTCGGACCAGATATTGACCCGCGTAGTAAATAACTGCAAAAGCAAATGCGCCTTTGGCTAGTGCCAGTGTGATGGGCATTAACATTGAACCCGAATCCGGTGCTGCGAAAATCGGGATCAATACCAGGAACGGTACTACCGCCAAATCCTGGAACAACAGCACGCCCAGGGCAATATTTCCGTGGCGGGAGTGTAATTCATGTTGCTCGGTCAATTGTTTCATCGCTATCGCGGTAGAAGACATGGCGAGCGCGCCACCAACCGCAAACGCGGCTTGCCAGGATAAACCCAGCCAGATACCCACTAGTATCGTGCTCAGGGTTGAAACAACAACCTGCGTGCTGCCGATCCCAAAAACGATACCACGCATTGCGATCAGCCGAGGGATCGATACCTCCAGGCCAATGGTGAAGAGAAGAAATACGACGCCAATTTCGGCAATTTGCTCTATCGCCTCAGAGCCATGGATCAATCCCGCAGCGTGTTGTCCAGCAAGCATTCCGACCAGTAAATAACCGAGAACCGAGGGGAAATTCAGGTGCCTGAATACTGCAACGCTGAGAACAGAAAAAAATAACAGAATCAGAACTTCATTTAGCATATTGATTTGGGTTACTCTTAAGCTCGCAGCAGGTATGACAAGGGTAGCTCTGAACAAGCCCTGCAGAGATCATTAGCTTGTTTAGAGGTTGTTATAGTAACGGTATTTATTTTCTCTGAATACCCCGGCTATTTAAGATGCCGGCTTACGAGCGTCTGACCAGGCGGTTGCGGTTCGTTGCTGTTACTTAGTTCCATTGACAGAAATATATCCTTAGTTACAATTTTTAACATAATATATACACATGATTACCTGATCAGGGATTAGATGTGAGCTTTGACTACGCCGCCATACGTGCGAGAAAACACTCCCACCACACCCAGTGGGCTGCTTATAGCGATCTGTTCATGGTGCTCGCGTTTGTTTTCTTACTAATGTATATGGTATCCAGCCTGCGCACGGGCATGATATCCGTGACGACCCACGCCCAGATCGAAGAAGTTAAACAGGAACTACGGCTGTACGAGTCGATAAAAAATCAATATCTGGAGCAGGAATCAGGTGCTCAGGAAAAAAGAATTTACGACCAAATATTAGATCAAATTACCCTGCTGGAATCCGAAGCAAGCGAAAATAAATCTCGCCTGGCGCAAGAGTTCGAGGATCAAAAGTTACGCGAAACTTCGTTGAATCAATATCAGCAACTGATTGTGGAAATGATCAATGCCAATACAATTGCACGGGCCGAAGCGTCGAAAAAATTCATCTCTGAAAAACAGCAAAAAGAATTACTCGAAGTAGAGATCGAACAGAAAAGCAGTGAGCTAGCCACCCTGGAAGACGAACTCAATATGGAAGCAGTGGAAAAAGCCGCTCTGGAAAGTACCCTTGAGCAAGAGACGGCTACCCTGGAAAGTAAGATCCAGGTGTTGACCAGAAAGCGTGAGGAAAGCGAGAATCAACTGGCCTCAGTAGAACAAAAACTCGAAGTGGAGGCGTTCGAAAAGGCAGCATTAGAGAGCAGGCTTGAGGCTGAAACCACATCGCTGGAATCCAAAATTCAGGAGTTGGTCAATAGGCGCGAAGAAAACCAGAATCAACTGGCCTCGCTAGAGCAGAAGCTCGAAATGGAAGCGGCCGAGAAAGCGGAATTAGAGAATACCCTGGAAGCAGAAACGACATCGCTGGGAATGAAAATTCAGGAATTGGTCGGTAAACGCGAAGAAAATGAGAATCAACTGGCTTCGCTAGAGCAGAAGCTGGAAATTGAGGAGGCCGAAAAGGCAAAACTGGAGAGTAC
>CAZJEJ010000009.1:9122-18961 GCA_964544945.1 uncultured Gammaproteobacteria bacterium
GAAAAGGCAAAACTGGAGAGTACGCTCAGGCAGGAAACAACAACCCTGGAAGGCAAGATTCAGGCGCTGGCTGCCAAACGAGAAGAAAGCCAGGCCCAGCTTGCGACCCTTGAGCAGCAACTAAAAACAGAAGCAGTAGAAAAGGCGGCGCTGGAAAGTACACTGTTTCGGGAAACAGCCAATCTGCAAGGCAAAATCCAGGAGCTAACCAGTAAACGCGAGGAAAGCCAGGGTCAACTGGCCTCGCTGGAACGGCAATTACAGGCGGAGGAAGCCGAGAAATCCGCGCTACGAAAAACGCTCCAGGAAGAAACTAAAAACCTGGAAGGGATCATTCAAGAATTGACTGGCAAGCAGGACGAAAGTGAAAACCTGCTGGCTTCACTGGAAAAGAAATTGAGAATGGAAGCGGCCGACAAGGCGGAATTAGAAGCGGCGTTGTCGCGGGAGAAAGAGGCTCTTGAGAATCAGCTTGGGGAATTATCCGGTGAACAGAATCGAAGCCAGGCTGAACTTGCAGCGCTAGCAGGACAGTTAGCAAAGGAAGCGGCGGGTAAAGCCGAGCTAAAAGAAGCAAGTGCAGAAGAAATTGGAAGGCTCGAGAAAAAATATGCGGCTTTGCAGGGTGATTACGATAAAAAACAAGGTGAGCTGACCGCGCTCGCGGGTGATATTGAAGCAGGTAAAGATAAGATAGCGGGTCTGGAAGAAGGGTATACCAAACAGCTCGGGGAGCTTGAGGATAAATATCAGGGACTCCAGGACAGGTATGAAGGAAATCTCGACGAAGTGGCTAAACTGGGATCAGCGCTCGGCGCGGCCCGAAGAAGCCAGAAGAAATCGGCGGAGGATATGGGAAAGGTGCAGGGGCAACTGGCCGAAAAAGACAGGGAACTGGCGGGAAAAGACAGGGAACTGGAGGAAGCCCTGGAGTTGGCCAAGCGCCGTCAGGATTTAGCGAAAAATATTCAGGATAACTTTCGGCAACATGGTATCGTAGCCGAAGTTGACGCTAAAACCGGCGATGTTATTCTCGACTTTGGGGATGATTACTTTGAATCCGATAGCTATCAACTAAAGTCCGGCATGGAACATACTATTCGTAAAGCGATTCCTGTATACGCAGAAAGTCTATTTGCCGACGAGTCTTTAACTTCAAAAATTTCGTCGGTAGAGATTATCGGTTTTGCCTCGGCGACCTACGCCGGCAAACCAGTTGACCCGAGAAATCTGTCAAGGAAAAACAGGAAGGCGGTAAATTATAACCTGGACCTGAGCTATAAACGTGCGAGATCGATTTTCAGGTACGCATTTGATATCGATAATTTCCGTTTCGATTATCAGGATAAGATGCTGCCCCTGCTGAATGTGACCGGTAGAAGTTTTTTCTCAGAAGATATTGACCCCAGTATTACAGGAAATTTAACTATAGACGAGTTTTGTGGACAATATAATTGTAATAAATCGCAGCGTGTCATTATTAAATTTGGCCTGTTAGCGCAAGGAGAATCCCGATGAATGCAAGCATAGTAGACCTGATCAACATCATCGTATTGTATGCTACTGATTACCTGATGCCGTTTTTACTTATCGCATTTATTCTGGCTGTAATCGCCAGGTTATTAATCACCGTTATCATTCAGAGACAAAGACGATTTGTAAAAGAGTTTTGTAAAAGAGTGCATCAGTACATAGTCAATAACCCCGACTCGAGCGGATCCTTTTATCAATTATTTAAACGGTTTCTGGCGACAACCTATTTTGAAAGTTTCGAATTACGAGCCAAATACAAGCGTAGGAGCCAGGATCATGTGATGACTATCGAGGATCGGGTTTTTTTAATACAGGATGGAATAATTCGCCTGATAGACGATTTGTTAAAGCATGCGAGATACCTGCGTAAAGAGGAATTACAACAGCCGGATTTTCATGAAATAACCAACAATGTATTTAGCTCGAATCCGGTTTTCAATCGAGTGTTTGGAATTTTTTCGATGAGTCGTACCAACGATGTACTGGTTATTTTACCCGGTATTTTTATCGTTGCCGGGATATTTGGCACGTTTTTGGGAATCATGAAAGCCCTGCCGGAACTGACTGGTATGGATATTACCAACGCGGAAGCAAGTAAGGCGGTGATCGACAGTTTCCTGATAAAAATTGCGTTTGCTCTCAGTACCTCGATCCTCGGAATCATACTGTCGGTTTTGATGAGTTTTCTAAATACGCTGCTCTCGCCAGATAGCACTTATCTCGAAATTGTCGACTCTTTCAAGTCGGCTACCGAAATATTGTGGAAAAAGAGCGAAAATAATCAGCTGGAGGATCAGCCTGGCTTGAAATCAGATAGAGAATCCGAGGCGATCGATGCATTTGAAATAGCGATAGCTAATATGTATTCGAAAACGACCTAGCCAGACTCGTATTATCGCTCTTCCTGCTCAATCACCTGGGTTTCTGCGCGACCCGATTTAACCCACTCTATCATGGCCGGGTGTTGAAGCATGCGCTCAACATAGGCTGAAGCGTATTCATCCAGTGGAACGCAGTACCGATGAAAACGCAGTACGACGGGGGCAAACATGGCATCGGCGAGACTAAAACTACCCAGCAACCAGTGATCCCTGGCGTCTGAAAAACTGCTGGCATAGTGCCACAGAGACTGGATCCGTTTGGCGTCGCCAAGACAATCATCGGAAATAAGCAAAGGTGACGGTTTACGCCTGCAGTTCATCGGTAACTCGCTTCGCAAAGTTACGAAGCTCGAGTGCATCTCGGCGCATAGCGAGCGCATTACCGCATAGGCCTTTGGATCCTCGGGCAATTTTTGGCTCGCGGGCAGATTCGAAAGATACTCAAGGATAGCAAGCGAGTCCCACACCTCGTGGCCATCGTGCAACAATACTGGCACCTTGTTATCGGAAAAATAGGGTTTTAGCTGGCCTTCCGTCGAATCGCCAGACAGAGCAACTTTTACCTCGTCGAATTCGAAACCCTGGTGTTTCATCCATATCCAGGGGCGTAGCGACCAGGAAGAATAATTCTTATTACCGATGACCAGGGTAAATTCGGGCATGATGATTTCTTTTTTTCAGACCAACCAATGATAGTGTCGAAAGTAGAAGCCGCAAATAATGAATAGAGAAATCCGGGCCTATTGGGCGTGAGCCGCGTCTACCTTAACCCCTTCCTTATCTTGCAACCAGCGAATGTAAGGTATTATTTTACCCAGCGCAACTCGGTCTATACCGGGTACGGCGGGCATATCACCGAACTTCCAGTGATGCGCACTTACGCCACTCAGTGCTGCGCGGTAAAATGCATCATCGGTATGGTGCGGGGATACATAAAAAGAATGTATCAACGGAGGTCCCGTTGGGGTTCCTTTCCCCCACTTGCCGTGGCAAGCGCTACAGTTTTTTGCGAATAGATTTTTTCCCAATCCATAGCTGAATGGTACTTTGAAACCCTCCTGGATCGTTGTTGCTCCGGCGGTGTTGATAAATAAGGCTATCAGGCCGGTTACGAGTAAAAGTTTTAGGTGCATATTGATTCCGGTAATAGAAATTGAATAGATTAGGGGTTTAAATTCTGGGTTATGCGTTTTTCGGTCCTGTCTTGCATCGTTGCGCATGAAGGCATTATATAAAAAGAGATGATGGGGAGTATATATCCTTTAGCGGGTAATTTTGTTTAGCATCGACAACACTTATAAGGTGATTAGGTCTTAGTATTCGTATCCAGGGCGCAGGAAGTTATTCCCACCCTATGAATATAGTTTGATCAGCCTGGAATATTCTTTTTTACAGGACGGATAGTACATGCTCGGCCGAAATTTTCCATTGCGAACCGATACGGCTAAAGTTTAACCGTTTCATCACCCGATCGCTATAGTGCGATGAATTAAATGCCTGTTCAAACTCGATAAAGGCAAGGGTTTTGTTTTGGGGATAAACCTGAATATTGCTGATCCTGACCTCTATGGGTCCAGGGTGCATAATACGCCGGCGACGATTTTCGACCCAGGCATCGTGGGTCTCGAAATTTCGCCTGTATTCGCTAGAGTAAAAACCGATATATACCGCCATATTCTTATCGCTCCAGGCTTTCGCCCAGTTTTTTACCCGTTCGATCAGGAGTGTTTCGATATTAGCTATCTGTATCAGGCTATCTGGCGATGCAAGCGTATCCGTTTCCGGGTTATCGTCCCTGAACTCCACTTCGCGTAGCGCTACCAGTTCAATGTCGTAAGTATATTCTGCTAGTTCCTTTGATTCGCCGAGCGCAAGCCCGTATGCCTCTTTCGCAGTACCAGCATAGATGCGATTTAGATTTTTATAAGCAGTAGCATAGCTTTTGCGGGTATTGATTGCCTCGATCAGTAATTCGCTGGCTCGATCATAGTCGCCATCGGCCAGGTAAATCATCGCCAGGTTATTCCTGGGTTCGGGAAGATTCGGGTGTCGCTGGATAATATCCCGATAGTGTTTGCTGGCTTTCACGAGTTGTTCGTCCATCTGATAAGCATAGGCGGTCAGAAACTGGATTCTGACATGAGTGGGATTGCCGGTTAGCAATTGCTCTCCAGTTTGCGCTGCTTTTGCGAATTGATTTTGATCGATCAGAGAAGCCAGGTCTTGAACCGATGGGGCCGAGAAGGCAGCCTCGATAGAAATGACACAGAGAATTAATAAGATGAAGCGCCGCATTTTCAACGTGATAGACAGGAAGACGCGCTATTATAGCAAGGATCACTTTACATCTGAATGACCCAGAATAAATCAGAGGTTCTCTAGATATGCGACTGTACCTGGTCGATTCCAGTATTTATATTTTCAGGGCCTGGTTTGCAGCCGGTTCGAAGTGGGTCAATGTCGACGGGCAGCCTAACCAGGCATTTATCGGTTTTACCGACTTTGTCTACCGGCTGTTGACCGAGCGCGCGCCCGACAGGCTGGTATTCGCTTTCGATGAAAGTCTCAAACATTCGCAACGGAAATCGATTTACCCAGAATATAAGGCTAACCGTAATCCAGCGCCGGTGGAACTTAAACGGCAGTTCAGCTGGTGTCAGAACTGGATAGAAAACCTCGGGATTTCAAAGGTAAGTAGCGACACATGGGAAGCTGATGACTTGATTGGGACCCTGGCGACTCTGCATCGCTCACCCGAACTCGCTATCGTAATTCTAAGCGCTGACAAGGACCTGCTTCAGTTAATCCGTGAAGGCGATCTGTGGTGGACTTTTATTGGCGATAAGCGACTCGACTATCGCGGTATCGAAAAGAAATTTGGCGTAAAACCCGAGCAAATTTCAGAACTGTTGGCGCTGGCCGGGGACAAGGTGGACAATATTCCTGGAATCCCGCATATTGGGCTTAAAACAGCAGCCAACCTATTGCGCAAATTTCGCAATCTTGAAAATTTACGCCACAACCTGTCCGAAGTCGGTCGCATGAAATTTCGTTATGCGGGAAGGGTGCAGCAGTCCCTGGTAGAGCATGAATCAATACTCGATGTTTCCAGCCAGCTAACGCGTATCAATTGTCGGGTAGAGTCGATGCAAAATATCGACATAAAGTGCAAGCCTCCTGACCGAAAGCTGCTTGTGGACATGATGGAGTATCAGGCAATGGATCCAGTGCGAAAAAATAAATGGCATGCTTTTCTAGGTGAACAATGAGCATCATTGTATTGTTCAATAAGCCTCACCGCGTATTGTGTCAGTTCAGCCCGGTTGGAGGTAAAAGTACCCTGGCCGACTATATCAATATTCCGCAGGTCTATGCTGCTGGACGCCTCGATTACGACAGCGAGGGCTTACTGGTATTGACCGACGATGGCGAATTGCAGGCACGCCTGTCGAATCCGAAGTATAAGCAGGGCAAGCGCTACTTCGCGCAGGTTGAAAATATCCCCGAGGACGATGCCCTGGGCAGCCTGGAGCAAGGCGTGCATCTTAAAGATGGTATGACACGTCCGGCAAAGGTTAGCAAAGTCGACGAACCCGATTGGCTGTGGCCACGCGAACCGCCAATCCGACAACGACGCAATATACCCACACAATGGCTGAGGCTCGAAATTTACCAGGGCAAAAATCGGCAGGTGCGTCGCATGACTGCAGCCATCGGACACCCGACATTACGCTTGATACGTACGCGGGTGGGGGACTGGTCGTTGGAAGGGTTGCTACCCGGTGATTTTCGGCAACTATCCTTATGACTTCGACCGACTGGCAAGTAGTGCGCGAACTATTGACCGATAAAACCGGCGACGATATCGGCAGGCTTGAAGTACAGGAAGTGAGCGGGGGAGACATTAATCGGGCTTATCGACTAAGCGATGGTCGTCATCTATTTTTTGCCAAGACAAATACTCCTAATCGCTTGTCTATGTTCGAGGCTGAACTATGCGGTCTGAACGAGATTTTGCGTAGCGACAGTATCCGCGTACCCCGCCCGATCGGGTGTGGTATCGCCGGCGAGGTAGCGTTTATTGTCATGGAATATATCGACCTGTCTGGCAGGGCAGACGAAATCGAATTCGCCCATAAGCTTGCCGCGATGCATCGATACACGGGCAAACAATTCGGATTTATACTCGACAATACGATTGGTTCCAGCCCGCAACCAAACCCGAATGAAAGTAGCTGGGTAAAGTTCTGGCAGCAACAACGTCTGGGTTTCCAGCTGTCCCTCGCCAAAACGAACGGATATGGTGACGAACTGTATGATACGGGTATGCACTTAAACCAGCGTATTGGCGAGTTTTTCTCCAGCTATAAACCCGTGCCGTCGTTATTGCATGGCGACCTGTGGGGCGGCAATCAGGGCGCTGACATCAGCGGAGAACCGGTGATCTACGACCCTGCCTGTTACTATGGCGACCACGAGGCTGATCTCGCGATGATGGAGTTGTTCGGTCGACCGAGTGAGAATTTTTTCCGGGCTTACCAGGAAGTATTTCCAATCGATACGGGGTATTCGCAGCGCCGTGACCTGTATAACCTGTACCACGTACTGAACCATGCCAATTTATTTGGGGGAACCTATGCTGCTCAGGCACAGGGGATGATTACCAGATTGCGATAGACGGGGTCGCTGGGTCCGGGTCACAGGGTCAGGTCTTGTTATTTGCTTATAATTAACCGAAGGCGCAGGGGTTGATCAACGCATGACAACGTTAGTATTTTACCCCATTACCCCACCGGGACCATGGCAGGTTTCCTGTAATCGATCACCGATGCCGAGAATCAAGTCACTACTTTCGAATACGATACAGTGGGACGTGTGACCAAACAAATCCTGCCGGTGTCTGTTACCCCTCGGTCAACCGATCATAGTGTCGATCGCCCTGGAAATGCTTAACGCACGTCGCGTTAAATGGCTAAACCACGATAGCTGCCCTGCTATCAGCTTTTGTATTTCCTGGGGTGGGGCATTTATATTTAAAGAAACGTTTTATCGGCGCCGTTTTAGTCGGTGCTTCATTGGCTGCGCTCTATTTGGTCATCCCCAGGATGGTAGAGAGGGCCCTGCAAATTACAGAGAGAATCCAACGTGGCGAAGTTGAGCTTGATGTGGTTGCAATTACCGAATTATTATCCAGACAGGCAGCCGGCAATGAATCTCAACTACCTGATATTGCCGGGGCTGTCATAATCATTAGCTGGCTAATTGGTATAGTCGATTCTTATAGACGCGGTCATACGCAAGATAGATGGGGCCTGGATCGTTAATGGTAAATATTGTTTGATTTAACTGGCTGTTAAAACCTGTGTGATTCAGACCTGTGTATCCAGATAATTCAATGATTATCCGGAAACACAGTTTTTGCCTTTGAGCTTACTTCTATATAATGCCTCGTCTGCTTTACTAATTATTTCTTCTGAATTTAAGGAATTTTCCGGGTAACACGAAACACCGATACTGAGTGTTGACGATACGCGATTCCCATTAGCACTGAATGAGGTATTTTCAACAGCCTGTCTGATTCTTTCTGCAATTTCAAGAGCTTTACTTTGAATTGTTTCGGGTAACATAACCACAAATTCATCCCCACCATATCGAGCCAATATATCGGTCTCCCGCAGGCTGCTCTTTATCACTTGCGAGAGAGATATTATTAAACTATCGCCAACGGGATGGCCATATTGATCGTTGGTTTCCTTAAGGTTATCTGAATCTAGCATCATAATAGAAAATGGTCTTTCGTAGCGAACAGCCCGCTTCGCTTCAATTGAAAATTCACTACTAAATGCTCTCCTGTTTTTTATACCCGTTAATTCATCGGTGTCTGACAAAAGTGCCAGTTCGTCATGTGTAAGCTGGATATCTGCTGCCAACAGCGTGGTCACATACCCTACCAGCAGGATGGGGGAAAATAAGATCATCACTTCACTGAAATCTGAAAAAGAAAAACCGTCCCTGAGATAGGTAGATTGGGAAAGATAAAAATAAACCACGGTAATTAATATGAACTCCAGTAAGGTCATGACCTTACCTAGCGTCAAAGCACTGACCATAATAACAATGAGATACAAGCTAAGTAACGGGCTATCAATACCACCTGTGTTATAGACAACCCAGGAAATGAAAATAATCATGGCCCAGGTTTCGATAGCAAGTTTCCAGCGGGTTTCTTCGGTAAACAACTTGGAGTATCTAAATGAAAGGATAAATGCAGCAAATGTAATCATTGCTACAATGATTCCCCAGTCGTCGGTTACTACTGTAGAGGGGGCGACAAAATAGAGCAGGGTAAGAATTAGTAGCAACCACTCCAACTCGGCAATTGTTCTAGAAAACCCTCTTAGTTCAGTTTGTATAACCTTCATCATTGGATAAAACCTGACATGAGTTAATACTATTGTAGAAGAGAGCAAGATGCGTGGCAAGAATCGGCTAGCTGTAAGCTTGTAGAACTCGCTTCCCAGGGGAAGAACAACTGGTAACGGTGGATAACATTGTAGCCGGGAAAAGAAAAATAACGGGGTCAGGTCTTGTTATTTGCTAATAATTGATTATAATCCGACTTATGGCCAGACCCCTCAGGATAGAATTTGCAGGAGCTCTCTACCACGTCACCGCCAGGGGTGATCGGCAGGAAGATATCTTTAGTAACGATATTGATCGTAAAGCCTTTCTAAAAATTCTGGAACAGGTGGTCGAACGATTCAACTGGCTGATCCATGCTTACTGCCTGATGGACAACCATTACCACCTGTTAATCGAAACACCCGATGGAAACCTCAGTAAAGGCATGCGTCAACTCAATGGTGTTTATACCCAAACCAGTAATAGGAATAATAACCGGGTAGGGCATGTATTTCAGGGTAGATACAAGGCTATCCTGGTGCAGAAAGAATCCTATTTGCTCGAATTATCGCGTTATATCGTGTTGAACCCGGTACGTGCGCGAATGGTTAAAAGCGCCAGATCATGGCCGTGGAGTAGTTATCGCGATACCGCAGGCTATCGAGAATCACCGCAATGGTTAACGACTGACTGGCTCCTCGCTGCTTTTGGTAAAAGGCAATCGAGCGCACAGCAAAAATACCAGGTTTTTGTCGCGGCAGGTAAAAACCAGCCTTCCCCCTGGCAGAAATTAAGAAATCAGGTCTTTCTGGGCAGTGAAGAATTTGTCACCGACCTACAGGTCAAGATAAAATCAAACCGGGATTTAAGTGAAATACCGAAATTGCAAAGACGAAAAAAGGCCAAATCACTCGATTATTATGCCAGACATGGCAGAAACCGCAATCAAGCCATTCTGGCTTCCTATGCCAGCGGTGGTTATAGTATGAAGGAAATAGGGATCCATTTTGGATTGCATTATTC
>CAZJEJ010000009.1:19061-31680 GCA_964544945.1 uncultured Gammaproteobacteria bacterium
CTGCCAGGTATCTGATGGTCGCCGAGCGCCTGCGCTTTGGTGCCCGCGGTCACATTTCCAAGTACGCGGCTGATATCATCCAGGGTGGGTGGATTCGATATTGGTGTATCGTCCAGGGCGTGGCGCATTGCGGCAACGTGCAAAGGCGTAGTGCCGCAACAACCACCTATTATACGAGCACCCGCATCGCGGGCCATCACGGCGTAGCTAGCCATAATTTCGGGCGTGCCGCTATAGGTTATTTCACCATCGATAAACTCGGGAATGCCACAGTTAGCCTTGGCTACAAGCACCGGGTCCGAGCCATCGGTGACCACTGCTTTCATATTAAGCACCGCCGCCACTACCTCGGAAGCACCGATGCCACAGTTGGTCCCGCAGGCGTGGACCCGAGGTCTGGTCTGCTGGTGCAAGTTCATCAGATCCGAGGTGCCGACACCCATCATGGTGCGGCCATTGGTATCGAAGCTCATGGTGAATATGATTGGCAAGCCCGCTTCACCGGCACCTTTCACGGCGAGTTCAACCTCTTCGAGTGAAGACATGGTTTCGATCCATAATACGTCAGCGCCACCCCGATGTAACGCGAGCGCCTGTTCGGCAAATGCCTCTATGGCTTCGTCGGGTTGCATGTCGCCCAGCGGCGAGAGGATTTCGCCACTTGGACCGATCGAGCCCGCTACGATTATTTCACGCCCGGAAACTTCGATTTCATTCCTGAGAATTTCTACCGCGGCGGTATTCAGTTCGGCAACACGATGCTGTGCGTTGTGCAATTTCAGGCGGAAACGTGTGCCACCGAAGGTATTGGATAATATGATATCCGAACCGGCGTCGATAAAACTGCGGTAATGGGTTGCTACTCTATCTGGATATTCGATGTTCCAGAGTTCTGGCGCATCGCCACTTTGCAGACCCAGGGCGAATAAATTGGTGCCCGTCGCACCATCGGCCAACAGGATCTGTTTTTCGTCTAGCAGTCTTTCGAACAGGTTGGACACATTTTCTTCCTGGGCAAGACAGGCTCCATTGACTGTGAAACCGGGTTTATGCGACATGCTTCTTTTCCCCGGTCCCAGGCAAATAGCCAAGACTGGATGCCAGGTTTTTTTCGGCAGCCTCAAGGTTAATAGCACGCCTTTTGGCATAGTCAACCACCTGATCCTGATTAATTTTCCCAACACCAAAGTACTGTGCTTCGGGATGCGAAAAGTACCATCCACTGACCGAAGCGGCCGGTAACATTGCGAGCGTTTCCGTGAGCCTGATCTGCGAAACCTGTTCAACATTCAACAACTTCCAGATTAGTTCTTTTTGACTGTGGTCCGGGTTGGCAGGATAGCCTGGAGCGGGACGGATGCCCCGATATTGTTCGCCGATTAATCCGGTATTGTCCAGTTTTTCATTGCGCGCATACCCCCAGTGATTTTTGCGCACCTGTTGGTGCAGGTATTCGGCAAAGGCTTCCGCGAGTCGGTCGGTCAGGGCTTTTACCATCATGCTGCTATAGATGTCGTGTTCCTGTTCGAATGTCTCCAGCAGTCGGTCCAGTCCAATACCGGCAGTGACTGCAAAGGCGCCGATGGTGTCACTGGTTTCAGAGTCGCGTGGTGCGATAAAGTCGGTCAACGACAAATTCGGCCGATCGCCCGGATGCACTGTTTGCTGTCGTAACCCGACGACTTTGGCCAGAATTTCCTGATTGCTTTCATCGGCATAGATCTCGATATCGTCGTCTTCGACACTGTTCGCCGGAAACAGGCCAAATACCGCATTGGCCTTGATCGAACCGGAATCGATGAAGCCCTTTAACATCGCCTGCGCGTCGGACAATAACAGTCTGGCCTGTTCGCCGTATTCTTCATGTTCGAGTATGCGCGGATGTTTCGCGCGCAACCCCCAGGTAGAGAAGAATGGGGTCCAGTCGATGTAGTCAAGAAGCACCTCGAGCGGAAAATCCGATAATACCTGGACACCATGCTTCTGCGGTACCGGAGGCAGGTAACTATTCCAGTCGGTTTGGAGCCGGTTGGCACGTGCGGCGGCCAGGGACAGGAACTGGCGCTTTTCGAGCCTGGCTGCAAAACGTTCCCGGTAGTGATCGTATTCCAGTTCGAGCGCCTGCAAAAAAGGTGGGCACATGGATTCGCTCAATAACTGGTTTACCACGGCAACACTCCGCGACGCGTCAGCCACGTACACAACCGGGTGGATGTAATGAGGATCAATCTTGACCGCGGTATGCATCTTCGACGTCGTCGCACCACCAATCAGCAGTGGGATGCTAAATCCCTGGCGCTGCATTTCCTTCGCGACGTGAGACATTTCCTCGAGCGATGGCGTGATTAAACCCGATACACCGATAATGTCAGCGTCGTGTTCGCGCGCGGCCTGAAAAATAGTTTCCGCATGCACCATCACGCCGAGGTCAATGACTTCATAACCATTGCATTGCAATACCACACCCACAATATTCTTGCCGATATCGTGTACATCGCCTTTCGCGGTGGCGAGGACAATCCTGCCCCGGCTTTTTCCAGACTCGGCCTTTTGTGCCTCCATCAGGGGTTTTAGCCAGGCGACGGCCTTTTTCATCACCCGTGCCGATTTCACCACCTGTGGCAGGAACATTTGCCCCGAGCCAAATAAATCACCTACGACATTCATGCCATTCATCAATGGTCCCTCGATCAATTCCAGTGGCGAACTGACCTGTTCCATTGCTTCAGCCGTGTCGTCAACGATAAAATCGGCATTGCCCTTGACCAGAGCATGTTGCAATCGTTGGTTCACTGGCCAATCGCGCCAGTCTTCCCGTTCCGGTTGTTTGGGTTTCTCGCTTTCGTGATAGTCTTCTGCGATTGCGAGCAAGCGTTCGGTGGAATTCTGATTACGGTTTAGTACGACGTCCTCAACCGCATCGCGCAGGTTTTCGGGGATGTCGGCGTAAATAGCCAATTGACCGGCATTGACGATGCCCATGTTCATACCTGCCTGGATTGCGTGGTACAGAAATACCGCGTGAATGGCTTCGCGTACCGGATTATTACCGCGAAAGGAAAAAGAGACATTCGACAGGCCACCCGATACCAATGACCCAGGTAGCTTTTTCCTGATCTCGCGAGTGGCCTCGATAAATGCTTTTGCGTAATCGTCGTGCTCTTCCATACCGGTTGCGATGGCAAAGATATTGGGGTCAAAGATAATATCTTCAGGCGCAAAGCCGACGCGCTCGACCAGGATGTTATAAGCACGGGTGCAAATTTCAATTTTGCGTTGTACCGTGCCAGCCTGTCCCTGTTCGTCGAATGCCATGACCACTACAGCGGCGCCATAGCGCAGGCATAGTCGGGCCTGTGCGATGAATTCGTCTTCACCAGCTTTCAAACTGATAGAATTGACCACTGACTTACCCTGAACACATTTAAGCCCAGCTTCGATCACCTCCCAGCGCGAGGAATCGATCATGACAGGTACCCGGGAAATGTCAGGCTCGGCCGCAATCAGGTTGAGAAAGCGGTGCATCACCGCGACCGAATCGAGCAAGCCCTCGTCCATGTTGATATCGATTATTTGCGCACCGTTTTTCACCTGTTGGCGCGCGACGCCGAGAGCTTCCTCGTATTTCTCCTCGACGATCAAATTTTTAAATATTGCCGAGCCGGTGACGTTGGTACGCTCGCCGATATTGACGAACAGTGATTCCGAGTCAATCGTGCAGGGTTCAAGCCCCGACAGGCGGCAAGCCGGTTTGATAACCGGTATTGAGCGAGGTGGTATACCGTTGACCGCATCGCGTATCGCGCGAATATGCGCTGGCGTTGTGCCGCAGCAACCCCCGACGATGTTGAGTAACCCGCTGTTCGCCCATTCCTGCGCCTGGGCCGCCATACTTTGCGCCGATTCGTCGTACTCGCCAAAGGCGTTCGGCAATCCGGCATTTGGGTGTGCCGATATACAGGTATCGGCGATGCCTGACAATTCTTCGATATATTGGCGTAACTCCTTCGGACCCAGGGCGCAATTCAGGCCGACCGCTATGGGTTTGGCATGCCGGACCGAATGCCAGAAGGCTTCGGTAGTCTGTCCCGATAAAGTACGGCCAGAGGCATCGGTGATGGTGCCGGAAATCATAATTGGCAGGCGCTGCCCGAGTTCGTCGAATACCTGTTCGATCGCAAAGACGGCTGCTCTGGCGTTGAGCGTATCGAATACCGTTTCGACCATGAGCAAGTCAACGCCACCTGCGATTAAAGCTTTTGCCGACTCGCTATAGGCCTCGACCAACTGATCGAAGGTGATATTACGAAATCCAGGGTCTTCAACATCTGGAGAGAGACTTGCGGTTCGATTGGTTGGACCCAGTACCCCTGCGACAAAGCGAGGTTGCTCTGGCGTCAACTCGCTGTAATGGTCAGCAGCTTCCCTTGCGAGTCGAGCCGAGTTTTCGCACAATTCCGAGATCAGCGACTCCATCGCGTAATCGGCCATCGCAATGCGCGTAGCGTTGAAGGTATTGGTTTCGATAATATCGGCGCCAGCCTGCAGGTAAGTATTGTGAATATCGCTGATAATGTCCGGGCGAGTCAGTGATAGCAGGTCGTTATTACCCCGAAGATCGACACGCCAATGCGCGAATCGCTGCCCGCGATAATCTGCTTCGTCGAGTGAGTGTGCCTGAATCATGGTGCCCATAGCACCGTCGAGAATCAGTATTCGTTGTTGTAATGCGGTAGTCAGTTTTTGCATATTCTGTGTCGGGGCATTAAATTCCACATTGACAGTATAATATGCAATGATTAATATATAAACAAATCTTTATGTATCAAGTAAAACTTATGAATACTCTCGATACTTTACTGGTAGGTTTGCGAGCGGCAGGAGAGCACACTCGATTGCGTATCCTTGCACTTTGCGCGCGTGGGGAACTGAGGGTTTCGGAACTGACGCAGATTCTCGGGCAAAGCCAGCCCAGGGTTTCTCGACATCTGAAATTAATGGTAGAAGCTGGCTTGCTAGAACGACTGCCGGAAGGTGCCCAGGTTTATTTCAGAGTTTCGGATAGAATCGAAGAGTCTAAGCTGGCGCATGCACTGGTGGCGTTAATACCCGAATCCGACGCGAGCCTGAACCGTGATTTTTCCCGTCTGCAGCAGGTACGTGATACGCGTGCGCAAAGGGCGCAGGATTATTTTAACCAGGTGGCCGGGAGCTGGGATACGATCCGCGCTATGTATGTGCCGCAACGGCAACTTGAGGAAGCCCTGCTGGAAGTAGTAGGGCCTGAACCCATTGGCGAGTTGCTGGATATTGGCACGGGTACCGGGCGTATGCTTGAAATTCTGGCCGATCGTACGATACGGGGGGTTGGTATTGACTTAAGTAGCGACATGCTGGCGGTTGCGCGAAGTAATATCGAACACACTGGGTTGACCCATGTCCACGTACGTAAGGGCGATATGTATCAGTTACCGCTTGATGATGCGAGTATTGATCTTGCGATTCTACATATGGTTTTGCACTACAGTGATGATCCGAGCGAGGTTATCCGCGAGGCAAGCCGCGTACTGCGAGCGGATGGACGGTTAATCGTAGTAGATTTTGCAGCGCATACAGAAGAATATTTACGCAGCGAATTCAGGCACCATCGTCTCGGGTTTTCCGATGATGAAATACGCCGGTATTTCACAGTTGCGGGTATTGTCGCGCAACCAGAACCCCGGAAGCTAATAGGCGATCCACTCACTATCAAGATCTGGCAAGCGTATAAGTCAAATAAAATTCTAAGCATACCTCGACGAGGAAATTCCACCAGGCGCGCTGAGGCCCAAGCGGGAGTCTGAAATGTCGAATTCACAGGTTCTGCAATTTTCCTACGAGTTTTTCCCTCCGCGCACTCCAGAAATGACGCGTCGATTATGGCGCGCGGTTGGACAGCTCGAACGCCTCAATCCAGCATTTTTTTCCATGACATACGGTGCACTCGGGAGTGCTCAACAAATCAGCATCGATACGGCGATTGCAATGCACGAGGAATCGCCGGTGCCGGTCGCGGCTCATCTGACCTGTGCCGACGCCACGTGCGATGAAATTGATGCGGTAGCGCGGAAATTCCATCGTGCCGGTTTTAATCACATCGTGGCTTTGAGGGGCGATTCCGGCGCTCTGGACGGGTCGGGTAAGGGTTATAACAGTGCGGCGGAACTAGTGGAGGGGCTTCGCAAGATTGCTGATTTCGATATCAGCGTCGCGGCGTACCCCGAGGTCCATCCGCAGGCTAGCAGTGCCGCAGCAGACCTGCAAAACCTGAAACATAAACTCGATGCCGGGGCAAATCGCGCTATCACGCAATTTTTCTTCGAGGCAGAATGCTTTCTGCGATTCAGGGACCGGGCGAGCCAGATCGGTATCGAAAAACTGCTTATTCCGGGTATCCTGCCGATCCATAATCTCGACCGGGTGCGTGCATTCAGTCAGCGTTGCGGCGCATCACTGCCGCGTTCATACCAGGAACAATTCGAGCGGTTTGAACATGACCGGCAGGCCCAGTATCGGTTGTCGGTCGACCTTGCCGTTGAGTTGTGCGAACGACTCGCGCGCGAAGGGGTTGGGCAATTTCATTTGTATACACTGAACCAAACCGATATGTGTCTGGATATTAGTCTGGCGCTCGGGTCGAATGTATTCCCACTACAGATTTCCAGCGCGGCCTGATCGTTCGGCCGAGAGCTTTCAGGCAGTATGAAATTAGTCGGGGAGTTCCCTCGGGAAGTGAATTAGTGACTCCGCTCCACGGCATAGTCGGCCAGAAACATCAGCGCCTGTTTGTAATCTGATTTGGGTAGCGAAGCGATTGCCGATTTTGCCAATTCGGCCTCTTCCCTGGCCTGCTGCATAGTATAATCGAGCGCACCGGTGTCCTTAATGATTTCGGTGATCGCATCTATGTGGTCCAGGCCACCTTGCTCGATCGCTTTTCGAATCAAGGCTTTTTGTTGGTCGTTTCCACGTTGCATCGCGCGGATTAGTGGCAGGGTAGGTTTGCCTTCGGCCAGGTCATCACCTACATTTTTGCCCAGTTTTTCGGTATCGGCACTGTAATCGAGGGCATCATCGACGAGCTGAAATGCGGTGCCAAGATGTTTGCCAAAATCAGCCAAAGCCCGTTCCAACTGCGCATTTGAACCACCTAAAATCGCACCAATTTGAGTCGTGGCCTCGAACAGGCAGGCGGTTTTACCATAGATGACTTCGTGATATCTTTCTTCCGTGGTATCGGCATCATTGATATTTAATAATTGTAAAACCTCACCCTGGGCAATCGTATTGGTGGCGTTGGCGAGCAAATCCATAATCTGCATCGACTGTGCCCTGACCATCATCTGGAAGGCTCGCGAATAGAGATAATCCCCCACCAGTACCGCGGCCTCGTTACCCCAGATATGATTGGCGGTCTCCTGGCCCCGGCGCTTATCGGAATCATCGACCACATCGTCGTGCAACAGGGTAGCGGTATGGATGAATTCGACCACTGCTGCTAATAATGCGTCGTCTTCACCCGTATAACCGCAGGTTCTAGCCGATAACAACACCAGTATAGGACGCAGGCGTTTGCCACCACTGTAAATGATGTGCTGGCTCAACTGGTTGATCAGCACCACCTCCGAAGCCAGGTTATCGGTAATCACCTGGTTGACCCTGTGCATATCACCTGCAGTCAGGATTTTAAGGTTTTCTATTGAGTAACCAGAGTTTGTAGACAGGATGGCTTCGGTCATAGCGATTGGCAGGAACCATTTTAGCGGTTGATCGGAGTTTAAAGTTATGAGCAGGGATAGTGTATAACAAAGATTGCCTGAATGGTTCTCCGTCGTACACTTTTTAAGTTTTTGTTGGCGCTAACCGGGCTGAAGGGATTGATAGTAATCGATCAATATTTCAGCCACTTCTGGACGTGAAAATTCTTTCGGTGGCGCGATGCCCTGACCGAGCATTTCCCTTACCCGGGTCCCCGAAAGTAATACGAAATCTTCTTTGCGATGATCAGGTGCCTCGTTCATCATTACCACGCGCCCCAATTTGTTTGACCAGGCCGTATGGTCGGCGCGGAAAATTTCGATTTCTAAAGCATCCCCGGGAACCTCGGTATCGAAAATAGTTTGTGCATCAAATGCATCGTAGTAGTCACCCACACCGGCATGATCGCGCCCGATAATAAAATGTGAAGCACCCATATTTTGTCGAAAATAAGCATGTAAAACAGCTTCGCGTGGACCGGCGTAGAGCATATCAAAACCATAACCGGTAATCATCGCGCTATTTTCTGGAAAGTAGAGCTTCACCATGGTGCGGATAGCGTTGTCGCGTACATCTGCGGGGATATCCCCTGGCTTGAGTTTGCCCAGCAGCATATGGATTACCAGGCCATCGCAATTAAGCCTTTCCATCGCTATGTGGCAAAGTTCCTCATGCGCAAGATGCATTGGGTTTCGGGTTTGAAACGCAACCACGCGGTTCCAGCCGAGTTGCGCTATTTCACTGCGAATCTGTACTGCGGTTCTGAAAGTATCGCCGAAATCGGTCTCGAAATAACTGTAGTTCAGTACCTGGATGTCCCCACTGAGCGCCATTCTTCCCTGTGTATTGAACGCAGCTACGCCCGGGTGCTCCGGGTCGGTGGTCGCATATACTTTTTCGGTCATTAACGCCATTTGCGCATCGCTAACGGTGTCGATCGTGTCAATCTGTTGAATTGCAATCACCGGATTGCCATCGACATTCGGGTCACGCAACGCAATTCGCGATGCACCGCCAATGGGTTTGGTCGAATCGACCAGATTCAGAATCGGAACCGGGAAAAACTGTCCCGAAGCAGTCTTCATATTTTCAGCGATGCTAAGCGCATCGGCCAGGTTCATGAAGCCCCCAAGCGGATTGAAATAACCACCACCGAACATTACCGCGTTGGCCGCTGTCGCGGAACTCACCAGTAGCGAGGGTAAACCCTGAGCCTCGTCGATCAGCGCTTTTCGCTGTGCATCATCTGAAACGTAGAGAGGATTTAGCTTGTCTGAACCAATCGGATTAATCATATGAGTCCCAGGTAGTTTTGCGTTTACATGTTTCGATTAACTTTAGCTTTTGCCCGTAGTGTTTGCAATTGTATCTACCTATATCAGGATAGAGTCTACTTATCCCCCTGGTTGAAACCGAAAACCCAGATTCACCGCGAGTGATCTTTCAGCGGCAATTAAGCAACGCGGTCCTGAGCTGATCCAGGGTTTGAATGATAGTGGACGAATCGTCGCCGATGGGCTGGTCTTCGGCGATAGAGTAAATCTTCAGGTTGAATTTTCGTGCCAGGTTTCGCGCCAGCTTACTGGCGGTTGCTTCGTTCGTCAGCAGGCATGTTGCTGGTTGCGCTAGCAAGCTTTCTTCGATCATTTGTAAGGTTCGAATGCTGGCAGGCTGATCGTTCGAATCGTGCAATACCGCAATTGCCTTTATTCCGATATCGTTTTCGAAATAACGGAGGAAGTCATGGTCGAGCAGGTAAAGAGGATTTGCTGCTTTAATCTGCCCACCGGACTCCTGTTGCCAGAAACTGAGCATATCGGCTAGTTCACTCGCATTCCGCGTGTAGGTGTCGCTATGCTGAGGATCGACCCGACCAAGAGCATCCCGAATTTCGAACGCCATACGCTTCAAGAGTATAGGGGAGTACCAGATGTGGCCGTCCTGTTGTTGCAGGCCCAGGGTGCGCAACAATTCGAGCTGTATTACGCTTTTACGCAATATTTGGGGTAATTGTTGAAAGCCACTTTCGAACTGGCGATCGATCCAGATGACCAGATCGGCGCCCTGTAATAGGCGAAAACTCGAGGGTTTGAATGCAAAATGATGCGCTGACGCACGCCGTTTGATCAAAAGTTCTGGTTTCTCAACGCCATTCATAATGGATTTAGTGATGAGATATAACGGTTCGATCGAGGTCACTACCGAAACTGCCGCCTGCCCACTGAGGGGTAGCAGGATGAGCACAATAATCAGGAATCGCATAATTGTTGAAATTTTCTTATTAAGTTACGTTATAATATAACATTATGAGCCGCAATCGAACAAAACCATGCATAGCCTTCGAGCGCCACGATCATCGAGATTGCCAGCACCATCAACTATCCGTGGCCAGGGAGCTATGCGCAAAACGCAATATTCGCCTCACTGCGCGTCGTTTGCAGGTATTGGAAATCTTACTGGAATCACATCAACCGATGGGTGCCTATGAAATTCTCGCGTGTATGCATCGGGCTCAAAACAATCAGGTGATCGCACCGCCCATCGTCTATCGGGCGCTTGAATTTTTACTTGCCGAAGGACTCGTGCATCGCATTGAGAGTAAGAAAGCTTTTATTTCCTGCACCCAACCAGGGCATCAATGTACGGCACAGTTTTTGATATGCCACGGTTGTGAAAAAGTAGCTGAACTGGAAAACATGGACAGTATGCTGCTGTCAGAAGCGGCAAATGTCGGCTTTGCGGTAGATCGCTCGGTAGTGGAGTTTTTCGGAATTTGCGCGGGCTGTCGTGAAAATGTCGTCTGAACTACTCCTTCGGGCTAAACAAATTAGCTATTCGAGAGGAGGAAATCTTATCCTCGATAGTGTTAGTTTCGATCTTTACCGGGCACAAATTACGACAATAATTGGCCCGAACGGTGCGGGGAAGTCAACTTTAACCAGCATCGTCAATGGCCTGGTGGATAAATTCAGCGGTGAGATCGAGCGAGCGCCCGGACTGCGTATCGGTTACCTGCCACAAAAAGTATATGTCAATCGTCTGATGCCATTGAATGTAGAACGTTTAATGCACTTGACGCGTCGAGTAAACGATACCGAAATCGACGCCGCTCTGAAGCAGGTCGAGGTTAGCTATCTAAAGCATCGTCAAGTGCAATCGCTGTCCGAGGGAGAATTAAAACGCGTTTTACTCGCGCGTACCACGCTCGGCAATCCAGACCTTATTGTACTCGATGAGCCCACCGCCGGCGTTGATGTCACCGGTGAAGTGAAGATGTATGAATTGATCGGTGAATTTCGGAATCGTCTACAGTGTGCTGTTCTGCTGGTATCGCATGATTTGCATTTGGTGATGTCGAAAACCGATCAGGTTCTGTGCCTAAACCAGCATTTATGCTGTTCGGGTTTACCAGAATCCGTCACGCAGCATCCAGAATATCAGGCCTTGTTTGGGCAACACGCAGGAGAAACGTTAGCGGCCTATTCGCACCACCACGACCATGTCCATGATGTATCGGATCAAAATGGCTGATTTACTGGATAATTTTCTAATTCGCAGCTTTATCGCCGGCTTGTTGATGGTGAGTATTGCTGCACCGATGGGATGCCTGATGGTGTGGCAACGCCTTGCTTTCTTGAGTGACACCCTGGGGCATGCGGCTGTTATGGGGGTTGGCCTCGGCTTGATACTCCAGTTAAATCCGATGGTCGGTGTTTTAGCGGTGGTATTGTTGATCGTTATTTCGCTCAGCCAGGTAACCAGTTTCAACAATGCACTATCCGAAACCACGCTGGCGATTATATCTCATACCGGACTTGCGGCAGGATTGATTCTGTTAGGGTCATTGCCGACGAGTACAGTAAGCCTTGAAGCGATCCTGTTCGGAGATTTGCTGGCGACTACGCTCGCAGATATCGGTATGATTTTGACTACAACACTACTGCTACTATTTTTACTGTTTCGGTACTGGCGTTCGTTTGTCGCGGTATCGGTGAGTCGTGAAATAGCCCAGGCCGAGGGAGTAGCGGTGAAGAAAGTGCAATTATTGATGTATTTAATGATTGCGCTGCTGGTGGCGGTGATGATGAAAGTCATGGGCGTATTGCTTATTGCCGCGATGCTGGTAATACCGACCAGTGGTGCACGCCTGCTGAGTAGAACGCCGGAGCAGATGGTGGTTTTTAGCTTGCTGTTTGGGTTTGCTTCACTCACAGGAGGCGTATTCGCCTCATTTCATTTCGACTGGCAGACAGGTCCTTCGATTGTATTGAGTGCCACTGTATTGCTATTGGTAACTTTGATGATTTATCGGCAATTCAGGCGAGCTACCCGCGTGGTAAATCACCGTGTTAACTAGGGCCCAACTGTCCCGTGTGTGGCTAACGCTTGCCGCGTGGACGCAACATGAACTGCGCGGTCATCAGCAATATAAGCGACGCGGCAAGCACCATCGTGCCGATGGCATTCACCTCGGGTGTAATGCCTCTGCGAATAGAAGCAAAAATATAAATAGGCAGCGTAGTATTAGCGCCGGCAACAAAGAAAGAGATAATGAAATCGTCAAAACTGAAGGTAAAACTGAGCAGGAAACCAGCCAGAATAGCCGGGTATATTTGTGGCAGCGTAACCTGATAAAAGGTACGCCAGGGCGTCGCATACAAATCCATCGAGGCTTCTATCAAGGCGCGGTCCATTCCCGCAATTCGAGCGCGTACCAGTATAATCACTAGCGACATGGTAAATAGCGTATGCGCGGCTATGACCGAGGCATACCCCATATGAAGTTTCGGTGGCTTTACCCCTTCCGGCCATATTGACGCCA
>CAZJEJ010000010.1:0-3474 GCA_964544945.1 uncultured Gammaproteobacteria bacterium
TTCATGTCTATACCGAAACGCATGCGAAGTACTTTGGCTTCACGGGGTGTCAGGCTCGAAAGAATTTCCCGGGTCGACTCGGAAAGCCCGGAATTGGTTGCGGTATCGGCTGGCAGCAGGACATTGCTGTCCTCGATAAAATCGCCCAGGTTAGAATCCTCGTCGTCCCCAATAGGCGTTGCCATCGAAATCGGTTCCTTGGAAATCTTGAGCACTTTACGTACCTTGTCTTCGGGTAGTTCCATACGCTCGGCAAGTTCCTCGGGTTGTGGCTCGCGCCCAAGCTCCTGCAACATCTGGCGCGAAATGCGATTTAGCTTATTGATAGTTTCGATCATATGGACCGGAATACGAATAGTTCTGGCCTGGTCGGCAATCGAGCGTGTTATCGCCTGGCGAATCCACCAGGTCGCGTAGGTTGAAAACTTGTACCCGCGACGGTATTCGAATTTATCGACAGCCTTCATCAGACCGATATTGCCTTCCTGGATCAGGTCCAGGAACTGGAGACCACGATTGGTATACTTCTTTGCGATGGAAATGACCAGTCGCAGGTTCGCTTCGATCATTTCTTTCTTGGCACGTCGCGCCTTGGCTTCGCCAATCGACATCCTGCGATTTATTTCCTTAATCTGGTGAATCGACAGGTGCGTTGTTTTTTCAAGGTTCCACAGCCGTTTTTGATAGCGGATTATTTCATCTTTGCTGATTTCGAGCGCAGCGGAGTAAATTTCCTCACTTTTGATATGAGTATCGATCCACTTCAGGTTGGTTTCGTTAGCCTTGAACGAATCGATAAATACCTTGCGCGGCATACTCGACTGCTTAACGCAAATATTGAGGATAGTACGTTCATTGGTACGAATACGATTTATGACTCCTTTCAAAGAGATGCCGAGCTTATCGATAAAAAGCGGAAGCAGTTTGATCTCCATCAACTCCTTTACCGCCTTACTCATATGTCGTTCGTAGCTTTTTTCATCGTCGTCCGCGATGGCTGTCATTGCCTTGCTGAAGCTCCGCTCGATTTTACGGAATCGTTTTTCGGCATCTTTGGGGTCTGGGCCAGTATCTTCGACCACTTCATCGTCGTCGCCATTATTCTGTGCGGCGGCCGGTAGTGGGATCGCATTCGGATCTTCGTTTGGGTCGACAAACCCCACGAGCACGTCACTCAGCTTGGCTTCTTCTGAACGTACCTGGTCGTATCGCGCCAGGATCATGCTCATGGTGTCGGGAAAACGGGCGAGCGAACTCATGGCCTGGTTCAGTCCGTTTTCAATGCGACGAGCAATCTTGATTTCGCCTTCGCGCGTGAGCAGCTCGACAGTACCCATTTCGCGCATATACATACGCACCGGGTCGGTGGTGCGACCAAACTCGCTATCGAGCGAGGCGAGCGCAGCGGCCGCCTCTTCAACGGCGTCTTCGTCTGGTTCGGTTTCGGTATCGCTGAGTATTTCGTTGCTTTCGGCAGGTGGTGACTCATGGACCTTGATGCCCATGTCGTTAATCATGCGAATGATATCTTCGATCTGTTCGGGCTCTACAATGCCTTCCGGGAGGTGGTCGTTGACTTCTGTGTAGGTGAGATACCCTTGTTCCTTACCTTTTGCTATGAGTTCTTTTAGACGTGACTGCTGATCTTGATCCATGGTACCTCAGATAGAAATTACGAAATGCTGGGTAATCCACCAGTATATAAGACTTATTCATGGTTTTCCAAGTCCAGTTGGGTGCTATTTAGTGTTTTTTGAACAATTGTTTATGTTCCTGCTTTTCGCTCTCTGAAAGAGCCTCTCCCGATTGCAGTTTTTCGATCAAAAGTGCTTTACGAAGTTTGAAGTATTTTTCCTGCAGGCGTTTCAAACAGTCCTTGAACATTCGCTCTATACTCTGATCGTCTCCTGTCGCCGGTTGCATCGCGGCGAGTTTGTACAGGTGAGCTTCATGCTCGCTACCGCGGAATCTATCGAGCAGGTTTTGTGGGCTGATGCCGGGTTCTTCGTGGATCAGGTCGATCAATTTAAGTAACAGACCAACACCCGCAATATTCGATTCCGTCAATTCGTGAGGTATCCCGGTATTCGCAACAAGCGATGGTTTTTGCAACAGCAAATTGATTGCCAGCCGGGTAGGGGTCCAGTGTTGATCGGGTTGTCGTGGTCTTGAACTGTTTATTGACTTTGTTTCCCCCAGAATTTGGAGTAGACGATTATCGAGTTTAATCGAAAGTTGGCGCTCTACCTCGCCCAGTATTTGGTCTTTCAGACTTTGCAACGGGATCTGCGAGAAATAAGGGCGTAGTTTATCGAGAAACTGGGATTTACCCTCCAGGGATCGTACATTACATTGCGATAGTAAAGTCTGGAACAGGAATTCGGTTAAAGTCGCCGAACCGTCGGCCTTCTCCTGAAAGTTATCTTTCCCTCGCTCCCGGATATAAGTGTCTGGATCGTGTCCCTCGGGTAAAAAAAGAAACCTGGCCAGGCGGCCTTCCCTGAGCGAAACCAGGCTTTGTTCGAGTGAGCGCCAGGCTGCTTTCTTACCTGCGCTGTCTCCATCAAAGCAAAATACCAGATTTTTGCTCACGCGAAACAGCTTTTCTATTTGCGCATTGTTGATCGCGGTTCCCAGCGTCGCTACCGCGGTTTTCACGCCGTGTTCGGCGAGCGCGATAACGTCCATGTATCCCTCGGTGATGAAAATCTGATCGATCTGCTGGACTGCTTTTTTCAGCTCGTACAAACCATAGATTTCGTCACCCTTGTGGAAGATCGGTGTCTCGGGAGAATTCAGGTACTTGGGATTGTCTTCAGGGTCGATTACCCGTCCGCCAAAGGCAATCGTGCGCCCGCGGCGGTCGCGGATAGGAAACATCAAACGGTTACGAAACCGGTCGTAGTGCTGACCGGCATCTTTTTCGATGATCATACCGGCCTCTGCCAGCGTTTTACCCTCGCCCGGCAGGTTGTTCCAGCCAGGTGGCGCGAAACCGATCGCATAATCACGCGCGGTTTCACCGCTGATACCACGTTGTTTGAGGTAGGCAACGGCATTCTGGTTTTGCTTGAGCTGGGCCAGGTAAAATTCACTGGATTGAAGCAGTATGGCGTAAATCGGCTCGAATCCGCGATCTGTTTGTATGGGTCCTCGCCCTTGCTCATAGGGAATTTCGAGTCCTGCCATTTGTGCGAGCGACTCTATCGCTTCGACAAACTCCATATGCTCGTAATCCATCAGAAAGCTAATCGCGTTTCCAGATTGCTGGCACCCGAAACAATGATAAAACTGCTTGTTCTGGCTCACCGAAAACGATGCGGACTTTTCGTTGTGGAACGGACAACAGGCCCAGAACTCCTTGCCCTTTTTTTTCAGCGGGAGACGCGTATCGACCACCTCGACGATGTCGATGCGATTAAGCAGGTCATCGATAAATGTGCGGGGTATCTTGCCAGCCATCGGAGCTATACC
>CAZJEJ010000010.1:3574-23028 GCA_964544945.1 uncultured Gammaproteobacteria bacterium
GGAATCGAATTCTGCCGCCTTGGGTTTTACCATCCAGATTTTGCGTTTGAAATGGCTGAAGTTATCGAGGATATACTGCCCCCATTCGCTGCCAGTCTCGGTCACGTATTCCTCGATGGCGCTGTTCAGGTATACCAGATGGTTTTCCATACTTTCGTCGTTGATTCGATGGATGTCTATCAGTTCCTTGTTTACGCGGTCGATAAAAAGTCGGTCGAGATCGAGTACGTAAGCGATTCCCCCAGTCATACCAGCGCCAAAGTTGATCCCGGTATTACCGAGGATGGTAATAATGCCTCCGGTCATATATTCACAACCATGATCTCCAATGCCTTCGACTACTGCGCTTGCTCCGGAATTACGTACTGCAAAGCGTTCACCGGCGAGACCTGCGGCCAGTAGTTTGCCACCAGTCGCGCCGTACAGACATGTGTTGCCAATAATCGTCGAGTCCTGTGTTTTGAAATGGCTATTGCGTGGCGGCGTGATTACTATTTTGCCACCGGCCATGCCTTTGCATACGTAATCGTTGGCATCCCCCTCAAGATACATATGAAGGCCGCCAGCGTTCCACACACCGAAACTTTGCCCCGCGGTTCCATTTAGTCGTAGCGTGATTGGGTACTCGGCCATACCGTGGTTGCCGTGAATGCGCGCAATCTCTCCGGATAATCGTGCGCCGATAGAGCGGTGAATATTTTTTACCTGGTATTCGAATTCGCCACCCGTACTCTGCTGGATCGCTGGAAGGCAATCGACGACCATCTGCTCGGCTAGTTCACCCTTGTCAAACGGTTCGTTGCGATCCTGCATGCAGTAACGGGGTAAGTCAGGATCCAGGCCACCATCGGAAAGGATGGGTTCGAGGTTCAGATTTCGCTGGCGCGGGGTATTACCCTCGATCGCTTCAAGCAGTTCTGTTTTGCCAATCAGGTGATCGATTTTTTCTACACCGATCGATGCCAGGATTTCGCGTACTTCCTGTGCGACGAAACGGAAGTAGTTTTTCACTTTTTTTACATCACCGGAAAATCGCAAATCCCGCAGGATCTGGTTTTGAGTGGCTACCCCGGTAGCGCAGTTGTTTAGATGGCAAATACGCAGGTACTTGCAACCCATCGCCACCATGGGTCCGGTACCAAAGCCAAAACTTTCGGCGCCGAGTATCGCTGCCTTGACTACATCTAAGCCAGTCTTCAGGCCGCCATCGGTCTGAAGGCGTACTTTTTCACGCAGCCGATTGGCGCGTAACACCTGATGGGTTTCTGTCAAACCCAGTTCCCATGGGGAGCCAGCATATTTGACCGAGGTGAGCGGGCTCGCGCCTGTACCACCGTCGTAACCTGCAATAGTGATTAGATCGGCATAGGCTTTGACTACGCCAGCTGCAATCGTACCAACCCCGGCCCCGGCCACGAGTTTGACTGAAACCAGCGCCTTTGGGTTGACCTGCTTCAGGTCAAAAATCAATTGTGCGAGATCTTCGATCGAATAGATGTCGTGGTGCGGAGGCGGTGAAATCAACGTGACACCTGGTTCGGAATTACGTAACCTCGCGATTAGCTTGTTGACTTTGTTACCGGGCAGTTGACCACCCTCGCCAGGCTTGGCGCCTTGTGCCACCTTGATTTGCAGGACTTCGGCATTGACCAGATAATGCGGTGTTACGCCGAAGCGACCCGATGCAATTTGTTTAATTTTCGAAACCCGGTCTGTCTCGTAACGCGCCGGATCTTCGCCACCTTCACCCGAATTGGACCTTCCACCGAGTTGATTCATGGCCTGCGCCAGGGTTTCGTGTGCCTCGGGCGAGAGTGCGCCGAGTGACATTCCTGCCGAATCAAAACGCGATAATATGCTTTCCATCGATTCGACCTGGTCGATATCGATAGACGCTTGAGGTTTCAGCCGTAACAGGTCGCGCAAGGCTACGGCAGGGCGGTTGTTGACCACGTTCGCGTAGTCTTTCCAGTCATCGAAGGAGCCACTTTCGACCGCTTTTTGCAAGGCGTATATCACGTCTGGATTGTAGGCGTGGTACTCACCGTCGTGAATGTATTTGAGCAATCCTCCCTGGGCGGGAATTTTGCGTGGATTCCAGGCATTCTTGCTGATTATTTTTTGGTCGTATTCAATATCTTCGAAATTAATTCCGTCTATGCGGCAGGTGGTTCCGTTAAAACACAGGTCTACGACGTCTCGATGTAATCCGACAATTTCAAATAGCTGGGAGCCACGATAGCTGGACATAGTCGATATCCCCATCTTCGAAATGATTTTAAGCAGGCCCTTGTTGATACCGCGGCGATAATTCGATCCGATATCTGGACATTGCAGGTCGAGTATTTCGCCGGTTCGGGTCATGCCGACAATACTCGCGTAGGCGAGGTAGGGGTAGATTGCGGTGGCCCCGAATCCCAGCAGTACGGCCATATGATGCGAATCCCGGGCGGTACCGGTTTCCACCACGATATTGGTGTCGCATCGACCACCGGTATAGCACAGGCGGCGATGTACTGCACCGGTTGCCAGTGCAGCGTGGACCGGTAATTTGCTCTGTGGAATATCCTTGTCGCTCAGTATCAGTATGACTATGCCGCGCCTTGATGCTCGTTCAGCACGGTTGGCGATATCGACGATGGCCTGTTTCAGGCTTGTTTTCTCGGGGTCGTAACTGAGCGATAAGGTTTTGTATGGATAGCCTTTGTCATGCCATGCCAGCAGATCGACATATTTCTGTTCGGATAAAATTGGGGAGCTGGCTACCAGGCGGTCTGCGTGTTCGGATCTTTCGTTAAACAGGTTATGTTCGCGCCCGAAGCAAGTCTCGAGTGACATGACAATTCTTTCCCGCAAGGGGTCGATAGGCGGGTTCGTGACCTGGGCAAATTGTTGTCTGAAGTTATCGTACAGTGAGCGCTGGTGGACCGATAACACCGGCAGTGGTGTATCGTCACCCATCGAGCCGGTCGCTTCCTGTGAATCCTGAGCCAGGACCTTGAGTATCTGGTCGCGCTCTTCGAAGCTGACATGGAACAGTTTTTCCAGGTGGCTCAGGGTTTCCTTATCCATTGCATGCGCGGAAAAATGTGTATGCGCAGGGTTGAAACTCAAACGATTGAGTCTTTTGCGTAGCCACATTTCGTAAGGGTGTCTATCCTGAAGCATCTTGTCGATGTCATCGGATAACAATAACCGGCTCGTCTCGGTGTCGACCGCGATCATTTCGCCAGGTTTCAGACGACCCTTGGCGATGACGTCTTCAGGAGGGTAATCCCAGATACCGATTTCCGAACCAAGAGTTATATGCCGATCCTTGGTCATCACCCAGCGTGCCGGACGTAAGCCATTTCGATCCATTACGCAACAGGCGTAGCGGCCTTCGGTCAATACGATGCCCGCAGGACCGTCCCAGGGTTCCATGTGCATGGAGCTGAATTGGTAAAAAGCGTGTAGCGCCGGGTCCATGTGATCGACATTTTGCCAGGCTGGTGGTATCAGCAGTCGTATCGCCCTGAATAAATCCATTCCGCCGCTGAGCAGAAAATCGAGCATGTTGTCCATCGAACTCGAGTCTGAGCCGGACATGTTAACTATTGGTTTTATCGCTTCGACATCGGGCAATAGTTCAGATTTAAACTTGTACGCGCGTGCATTGGCCCAGTTACGATTACCCTGGATGGTATTGATTTCACCGTTGTGAGCGAGGTAACGAAACGGTTGCGCGAGTCGCCACTGAGGCCAGGTGTTAGTCGAAAAGCGTTGATGGAATACGCAGATGGCGCTTTCCATCGACGGGTCATTCAAATCCTGGTAGAAGACCGGTAAATTTTCCGGCATCACCAGACCCTTGTATGAGAGCACGGTCGACGACATACTGGTGATATAGTAATAATCGTTAACGCGGGTGTTTTCAAGGGCTTCGTGCGCCTTGCCGATCGCGCGTCTCGCCAGATATAGCGATCGCTCGAATTCGGCCAGGGTCATTTCGTCGGGGGCATTAATATAGGCTTGAAAAATAGCCGGTCTCGATTTTAAAGCTTCTTCGCCGCAGGCAGAGGGGTCGGTCGGCACTTCGCGCCACCCTGCAAATTGAAGGCCCTGTTCGGCTACCATTTCTTCGGTGATAGATTGTGATTCTTCAGTTTCACCTGCGTGAGGTGACATGAATTGCATTGCCACCGCGTACTGATCGGCACAGCTAATTCCGAGTTCGCCCGCCTTGTTACGTAAAAATGAATCGGGTTTTTTGAGTAATAACCCGCATCCGTCACCGGATTTCCCATCGGCGGCTATCGCGCCTCGGTGTGTCAGCCTGGCCAGGGCGGTAATCGAAGTTCTGATTAACCAATGGCTCGGCATATCGTCAATATTGGCAATCAGACCAAAGCCACAGCTATCTTTTTCAAAACCTGGTTGGTATAAGCCTTTGAGATTGGTGTTTGTGCCCATTATTGATACCGGATTCGGCCCTGCTACCGGGCTTGAAATTAGCAAGTGAAAACTTTTGCTTTAGCGCTAGTCAGATTAATCGGCAGTTTCACGATAATCTGCTTCACGATAATCTGCACCCCTGATCAAGGGGACGAATATTATACCCGTCTCGATTGGCGCAATTCAATTAATTGCAGGCGCCGTGTTAAATTCTTGAAATAGCAGGGATTTTGCACTATGGCGGTGCAATTAACAATTTTCGAGTGTTTGATGGAGTAATTCAGGGTTGTAGTCGGTGGTGACAAATGCCTCGCCCAGGTTTTTTAGCAATACCAGTTTAATCGTACCGTCAACCGCTTTTTTATCGATCGCCATTGCATTCATGTATTGATCGGAGGTCATTTCGGGCGGGGATTTTGTCGGAAGTGAGGATTTTTCGAGCAATGCTATGATGCGCCGCTTCACTTTTTTGCCAACCCATTGATGACGTTCCGACAGGTCGGTTGCCATCACCATGCCAGCAGCGACAGCCTCTCCATGCAACCAGTTGCCATATCCCATCGAAGTTTCAATCGCGTGACCAAAGGTATGGCCCAGGTTTAAAATGGCGCGGATTCCGGTTTCGCGCTCGTCGATGGCGACGATTTCTGCCTTGTAGACACAGGACGCGTGAATCGCTTCGGATAATGCCGCCTTATCGCGAGCTATCAATTTTTCAATATTCAACTCCAGCCAGTCAAAAAATTCGACATTACGAATCAGACCATATTTGATGACTTCGGCCAGGCCCGCGCTCAGTTCGCGAGCGGGCAGGGTATCGAGCGTTGAAATATCGGCAATAACACATTCTGGCTGGTAAAAGGTACCGATCATATTTTTACCGAGCGTATGATTGACTCCGGTTTTGCCGCCAACCGACGAATCGACCTGGGATAAAAGGGTGGTGGGAATCTGGATAAAATTCACGCCGCGCTGGTAAATGCTGGCTGCAAATCCGGCAATATCGCCCACCACACCGCCGCCGAGGGCTATCACGGTAGTTTTTCGATCGTGCCTTCGTTGTAGTAGCGTATCGACGATCCTCTCAATCGAGGCGATTGTTTTGTATTGCTCGCCATCATCAAGAATTACGTGATCATGTCGAATATCCTGGTCATCCAGGGAGCGTTGTATTGATGCCAGGTACAGTGGTGCCACGGTAGTGTTTGAAACGATCAGCACCGAACGTCCTTTTATGTGCCTGCCCAGCAGGGAGGTCTGGTTTAGCAGGTGGTCGCCGATATAAATTGGATAGCTTCGATCGCCAAGATCGACGTTGAGGGTGTGAATTAGCGGCATGGTTTTCTCGATTATCCTATTTCAGGTGGTCGGGTAACTGCTTAATGATATCGGCGGCCAGCCTACGCGCCACCCTGCGATCGGTTTTTACCGCAAGATCCGCAAGATCCAGGTAAATGGGGCGGCGTACTTCTAATAATTCTTCGAGGCGCTGAAGTGGGTTTTCTGTTTGCAACAAGGGTCTTTTTTTATCGCGACGCAGTCGGTACATTTGTTGATTGGCGGAGGTATCGAGAAAAATAATATAACCTTTCGATTTAAGCAGTGCCTGATTATTTTCGCTGACCACGGATCCACCGCCGGTAGCGATGACACGATTATTTCGACTCAGCAATTCTTTCAGGGCTTTAGATTCTCTTTCTCGAAATCCTTCTTCGCCCTCGATGTCAAAGATTCGGGCGACGTCAACGCCTGTCCTTTTCTCGATAAAGTGATCACTATCCAGAAAATCTCGGCTCAGATTTTTGGCCAGGATATTGCCAATGGTAGATTTTCCCGAACCCATCGGTCCAATCAGAATAATATTTTGCGAATTCACGACAATATGATACTAGAAATGAAATCAATTATTCAGGACTGGTGCAAATAATTATTTGGCCTGATCGTGGAAAGGTAGAGACTTACCTCTTATCGGGGGCGGAGGGTATCCGACAATAAAAAAGGGCAGTCCAGGACTGCCCTGAAAGGTCAAGCAGGGGAGGAGCTATCGTATATCGAGACTTGCACCCTGTAGTATTTTCGGGGTAACGAATATCAGTAATTCGGAACGGTCGTTTATGCTGATGGTGGATTTAAACAGGCGACCGATAAGCGGCAGATCGCTAAAAAACGGTACGCGGGTTACCTGGGTTGTTTGAACTGTTTCATAGATACCGCCAAGTACCACGGTTTGTCCATTGTCGACTAGCAACTGGGATTGCACTTTACGCGTATCTATGGTGGGTGCAAACAGACCTGCACCGAACGATACCAGCTCGCCCTGCGAATCCTTGCGCACGTCAAGATCCATGATTATCCGGTCATCCGGTGTAATCTGTGGTGTTACTTCGAGAGACAATACTGCTTTTCTAAATTGCAGTGTTGCGTCGCCGTCGTCCAACTCCAGGTAGGGTATTTCTACACCCTGTTCTATCCGGGCTGTATGTGAATTGGCCGTGATAACACGAGGGCTGGACACTACTTCGCCGCGGCCTTCTATCTGAGCTGCAGACAACTCCATTTCAAGCAATGTACCCAGTGGTAATTTAGCCAGAGCCAGTGCGAATGTACCCGCCGGATTTTGTACCGGCAAATTCACATTGAGACTATCGAACAAGGAAAGAGGGTCCTGATTTAAAATGTCAGTAGTACCGTTTAAATTACCCGAAGTTACGGCTGTATCTCCAGTTGTAGAAGCATTCCTGGTGATACCAAATCGAATGCCGAGCTCTTTACTAAAGTCGTCGCTCGCAATGACGACACGGGATTCTATCAATACCTGGCGAATCGGAATATCCAGTTCAACGAGTAAACGGCGTACATTGGCAAGGCTGTCGATAGTATCTTTGACCAGTAGTGTGTTGGTTCTGACATCGACACTGACCGAACCGCGCGGAGACAGGATGGCATTATCTTTCTGGTTCAGTAAATCGGCCATCTCTTCGGCCTTGGCATAGTTCACCTTGATAAATTCGGTGCGTAGACGTTCCAGTTCTTCAACCTGTCTGCGTGATTCGAGCTCAAGTTTTTCGCGTGCCGCGATCTCGTCGGTAGGCGCAATTAAAATCACGTTGCCGGACCTACGTTGAGCCAGGCCCTTGGTTTTCAGGATAATATCCATCGCCTGGTCCCAGGGGACATTTTTCAGGCGCAGTGTTAGATTGCCCTCAACCGAGTCGCTGACGACGAGGTTCAGACCTGTGAAATCGGCGAGTAGCTGTAAAACTGACCGAACTTCGATATCCTGGAAATTAAGCGATAGTCGATCCCCGGTAAACCCAAACTTGGCCTTCTTTCGTTTCTCTTCCTCTTCCCTGGATATTGGCGCTACTTCAATCGTATAAATTTTATCTGTTTGATAGGCCAAATGTTCAAATTCACCATTGGAGGTAATGGTCATTATGATATTCGCCCCATCCTGGATGGTATCGATGTAGCTAATCGGCGTTGCGAAGTCACTAACCTCCATACGTCGCTGTAATTCGCGGGGTAGTTGTGATCCGATTAATTCGATATATACGATGTTATTTTCGCGCCAGATATCGCTACTGATCGAGGCGTTGGTCAAGTTGATAGTGACGCGTCCTTCGCCATTTGGCCCCCGTTTAAAGTCGATATTAGTGACGCCCTTGGCAATGGTACTGGTAGAATCGGTCAACGAGGCACTACTGATTGTCGCTTCGGTGGCGTTAGTAGCAGAAACCACTTCCTGGGTTGAGCCTGCCAGGGTCAATGTCACCTGATTTCCACTCACCTGTGTAACGAAATCGGTTTTCTGTGAGAGGTTCAGTACGACGCGCGTGCGACCTTTAGCCGAAGCTGAAATTATACTTTGCACGTTACCGATGCCAACGCGCATGTTTCTCTGTTCCAATTTATTGTCGGTATCGGCAAAATCGAGAGCAATTCGTGCTGGCTGATCAATAGTGAAGGTACGCGGCTCGATCGCAGCCTGGTCAAAAGTGAACACGAGTTGCACAGTATTGCCAGTCATCACCGAATAATCGAGCCCGATTAATTCTCTGGCAATCGCATTATTGAAGCCTAATACAAGCAGGCAAATCCCGACTAGCGAGTTTTTGAATATTCCTTTTGTCATATTTTTTGGGTTGATTAAGTTCATGGATATCATTCCTCTCGCTATTCAATCAGCGCTACGGCCGAAGACCGTTCGATGTAATTGCCCAGTCCGTCTGGTACGATTTCTGTCAGTTCGATAAGCTCGTCGCTAACCGAAATAATACGGCCGTGATTTTGGCCCATATACTGGCCTTCCAGTACACGATGTATGGTATTGTCTGGCGCAAATATTAAGCCCCACTTGACACCGTTTTGTGTCACGGTGCCTTTTAGCCGCAAAGTGTCCAACGGGAAATTTTCCAGTGGTTCGCGTACTCGGTCTATATCTGGCCTGGGCCCGGAAGCAAGTAGCCCTATTTCATCGGGAATTTTCTCAGGACGCCTGAAATCCACTAACTTGAATGGATCGCGTAAATCTTGCGAATTGTATTCGAAATTTTGATAGGGTTGAAATTCTGGAATCGGTGTGATTCTACCTGGCGGCTGGGTTTTGACTTGCAGTATAAATTGCTGCAAATCCCCCATGCCCTGATTACAGGCTGATAGCAGGCCCGTCATTACCGTTACCAGGGTAATTCTGATGTATTTTCCTGGAAGTCCTTTCATTGCTCGTCTTCCTGAAGGTAGCGATAGGTTTTAGCCGTCGCGGACATTTTTAACTTGCCGGGCTCGATTTCCTCGTTTCCAGTTGCCTTCAAAGGTTCAAGTTTTAGATCGCTGATAGTTACGATGCGAGGTAATGCTGCAATACCGCTGATAAATCTCGCCATTTGATGGAAAGAACCGATCACTTCCAGCGTTATCGGTAATTCCGCATAGAAGCCTTTTTTCTCCTCGGCACTTGGCTTGAACCGCTGAATTTCCAGTCCACTCGCCAGGCCGGTTTGTGATACATCAACGAGTAGCGATTCGACGTCTGTTTTCTCGGGTAATTGCCTGAGTAAGGCGCCAAATGATGCCCGCATTTCGGCTAACTGTTCCTTGTACAGGTCAAGCTTGGCCGCCTGGCCTGCTTTTATTTTAAATTCTTCCTTGATTTCAAATTCCTTTTCCTGATAGTTTTCCAGCACTTTAAGCTGTTCCTGCGTATCAAAATATAAGCCGGCAATGATTATGGCAACTAATAATGTACCAACGACTCCTGTCCGCACCGCTACTGGAGCGCTACCTATATTTTCAGGTTCCAGGTGATTTTGTAGCTCTTCGAAATTCATTATTGAATTCCTCCTTCGTCTACGTCATCCTCTTCGGTTGCATTGGGTGATGTCTGTTTGACCGTCAGGGTAAAAGCGCTGATTCGGTTCACTTTCAAATCCTCGACCTCGATCACCAGTAGATTGGGTTCTTTGAGCCAATCCGAAGCGTCGAGGTTGCGCATATAGGTAGAAACCCGCGCATTCGATTCGGCTTCTCCCGTCATCACGAGATTGTTACCCGTCTGGTTTAAGGTTTGCAGGTAAACACCATTGGGCACGGTGCTGACTATTTCGGTAAACAGGTGCACGATCGACGGACGACTGCCCTGTAAGTCCTGGATTACCTCCATTCTTTCCAGCAGACTACGACGAACTTTCCTCAAATCGCTGATTTCGGCTATTTGCTTGTCCAGCTGGTTGATTTCATCTCTTATGTACTTGTTGCGAGACATTTGGTAATCGATCTTGGTACTCATCTGAATATGGATCAGGCCGACGATTGCGCCCGCCAGTACCGTAATTAATACCAGGAGCATGCCAAATGCTTTTTTCTGCTCCTGTCGAAGTTCCGCACGCCATGGCAGTAAATTAATTCTGGTCATACGTGCTCAACTCCTCGGATAGCTAGTCCTGCAGCAATCAGGAATGACGGGGCGTCGGCCTCCAGGTTAGTCTTGTTAACTCTGGATGACGATGACATATTGATGAATGGATTGGCAATAGTGGTAGGCACTCCAATATGTGACTCGACCAATTCTGCCAGGTTGGGCAGACAGGCAGTGCCCCCGCCTAATACCAGATGATCAATATCGCCGTGGGAACTACCGGCGGAATAAAAGAATTGCAGAAATCGACTGACTTGTTGCGCCGTTGTTTCTTTGAAGGGTTCGAGTACTTCTGGTTCATAATTGTCGGGTAATCCACCCTGTCTTTTCGCGAGCCCGGCTTCGTCGTATGAAAGGCCGTAGCGACGCATAATTTCTTCGGTCAGCTGTTTGCCACCAAAATTTTGCTCGCGCGTGTAAACTAACTGGTGATTATAGATGACACTGAGACTGGTCATGGTGGCACCCATATCGATTATGGCTATAGTCTTTTCCATACCTTCGTCAGGCATGTGCGAGGAAAAGGCGCCAAAAACCGTTTCCATTGTGTAGGCTTCGATGTCGACGATTTTAGCGGTCAAACCGGCCAGTTCGACAGCAGCAACGCGGTCGTCAATATTTTCACTGCGGCAGGCGGCGAGCAAAACATCGACAGTTTCGGGATTATTTTCGGTTTCACCCAGGATCTGGAAGTCGAGGTTAACCTCTTCAAGCGGGTAAGGGATGTATTGGTCGGCTTCGAGCTGGATCTGGCCTTCCATCTCATCTTCGGAGAGGAATGCGGGCATCGTGATTTTTTTCGTGATCACCGAAGATCCTGCCACTGCGAGCGCGACATTTTTTGATTTTATTTTTGACTTGCTGAGTGCACGCTTTACACTCTCACCTACCGATTCGACCAGGGCAATATTTTTGTCGATAACCGCGTTAGCGGGTATTGGTTCGACACCTATACCTTCGATGCGATAACTGGAGCCAGTCTTGCTGAGCTCCATCATCTTTACAGAAGTAGAGCTAATGTCTAAGCCGACAAGCGGTGGTTTTTTACGTGATAAAAACACAGGTATCCCTCATCATGCGCCTATGTTGGATGATCTTAAATTATAAATTACATTAAGATCTAGTTGTAAGTACTTAAAATGTTAAATAATTCTATTTTAGCCATCTACGAGTCTAGTGCAAGAAAGTACACTTGTCGATACTTTTTCATGTATTTTATTATAAATATTGCGTAACCATATGATAAAACTGATAAAAATTATATCCTGGTTGTTTGCGGCGGGATCAATTCTATTAATTGCAGGGATATTTTATATCTACACCGTAATGGTGCCTGCATTGCCGTCTATCGAATATCTGGAGGACGCGCAGTTACAGGTACCATTAAGAGTTTACGACAAAAATGAAATTTTATTGGCCGAATTTGGCGAACATCGGCGTATTCCTGCCCGCTTTGAAGATATTCCCAAATCTATTATAGATGCACTTGTAGCGGCCGAGGACGATCAGTTCTGGCAGCATGTCGGCGTGGATCCATTAGCATTGGCCGCAGCGGCATACGAACTCGTGACAACTGGCAGGAAAACGCGCGGTGGTAGCACGATAACCATGCAGGTCGCGCGCAATTTTTTCCTTAGTTCTAAAAAAACCTATACCAGAAAGATCAATGAAATTTTACTGGCGCTGGAAATTGAAAGTGAATTGAGTAAGGAAAAGATCCTGGAGTTATACCTGAACAAGATATACCTGGGGCATCGAGCTTATGGGATCGTTGCCGCTGCTCAAATTTATTACGACAAATCACCGCAAGATTTGACCATAGCGCAGGCGGCGATGCTCGCCGGGCTGCCCAAGGCGCCATCCAAGTACAACCCAATAATCAACCCGGAGCGGGCGTTAATCAGACGAAATCATGTCCTGAGTCGTATGAAAACGCTGGATTATATCAGTGAAGAGGAATATGACCTGGCGCGTCTCGAGCCCGTCACGGCAGAATTATATGCAACCCGAACAATTGCCGATGCGCAGTATGTAGCCGAAATAGTCCGTGCCGAGCTTTTCGAACAGTATGGTGACGACGTGTATAAAATCGGTTTAAAAGCCTATACCAGTATTGACGGGGAGCTTCAGGTGGTCGCCAATCGTGCTTTACGCAGAACCCTGCTTGATTACAACCGGCGCCACGGTTATCGGGGTGTCGCTGGTTCAATCGATCTGACAGGTGTGATCGTAGATCCGTTTGACGAGGATCTGGTGAGTGACGAACGTATCGGGGGATTGCGGAAAGGCGTTGTGATTTCGATTGATGAAGATCTGGTGGAGAATGAAGAAATTCCAATCAGTGAAAAGGTATCTGTCGATGAAGATCCCCCGGTTAATAAAGAATATGCGACCGTGCTGATCTCGAATTATGAAAATGTCGAATTGAGATTTGTAGGCGGGGTCGATTGGGCCGCGAAGTATATAGACCCTGACAGGACCGGCGACCCACCTGTCAGTATGGCCGACGTATTATCGGTAGGCGATGTTATCTGGCTTGAGCAACGGGATGACCAGTGGCTACTGGCCGACGTCCCTAAAGTGGAGGGCGCTATCGTATCGATGGACTCATCCGATGGCGCGATACAGGCTATGGTCGGTGGATTCGACTATTTCAAAAGTAAATTCAATCGTGCGACCCAGGCAAAAAGACAACCAGGCTCTAATTTCAAACCATTTATTTACTCGGCAGCCCTGGAGAAAGGGTTTACCGCGGCAACTATCATCAACGATGCGCCGGTGGTTTTTGACGATGATTCTCTCGAAGCGACCTGGCGGCCAGAAAATTATTCAGGGCGGTTTTACGGCCCCACGCGTTTACGCGAAGCGCTGGTAAAATCGAGGAACCTGGTTTCGATCCGAATATTACAGGCGATTGGCTTGCGCTACGCTACTCGATACATACAGAGGTTTGGGTTCGAAAAGAAGGATTTGCCATATGATCTTTCACTCGCCCTGGGTAGTGGTACATTTTCTCCGTTAGAAATAGTGCGCGCCTACTCGGTATTTTCCAACGGTGGATATCTGGTGAATCCCTATATCATAAGCCGAGTCGAATCCGGCGATGGAGAGGTGGTTTTCCAGAATAAAGCATTATCCGTATGCCAGGGTTGCGAGTTGGAATCGCTGGAACAGTTGGAAAAGGAAGAGGCCGCTGAAACCGAAGTGGCTGAAACTGTAGCGACTGAAACCGAAATAGCTAAAATCGAAGAAGTGCAAAGAGAAAGCGTGCTCGAAGTACCACTCACGGATGATGAGATAAGTGCCAACGAAGAAGAAGTCGAACCCGTTAGATACGCGCCTCGCGTCATTTCTGCCCAAAATGCCTTTATCATGCGTTCTATGATGCGTGAGGTAGTGAAACGGGGAACCGCGGTACGTGCGAAAGCATTAGGGCGTGCCGATATTGGTGGTAAGACAGGTACTACGAACGACCAGATCGACGCCTGGTTTAGTGGTTTCAACACTCAGCTAATAACAAGTGCCTGGGTGGGATTCGATAACCAGCAAACACTCGGTAGTCGCGAAACAGGTGGTCGCGCCGCGTTACCGATGTGGGTGGAATACATGAAAGCCGCCCTCGACGGCAGTCCGGAAAACCTGGAAGAACAACCCGAAGGTCTGGTTACGATCAGAATTGATGGTAAAACAGGAGAACGAGCAGGTCAGGATACCGTCAACAGTCGGTTCGAAATATTCAGGGTAGAGTATGCCCCCGAAGAAAAAGTGGTTACCAGGTCGAGTAACGGTTCTGTTGGTCAGCCTACCTTTAGTATTCCTGAAAGTGAGGAAGAGATCGTCGAGGATATCTTTTAAATCACTCCCCTGATTTAATTACTGGTCGAATAAATTCGACCCTACAGCCAATTGTCGCCGGGTTAATATGAAAGGATATCGAGAAATGGGCTACTGGCGAATCGCGCGGCCAAATTCGTGCACTGCATCGACCAGGATCGCGAGGCGTTCGGGATCGACCGTTTGGTGAATTCCATGTCCCAGGTTAAACACGTGGCCTGGATCGGCGCCGTAGCGGGTAATCACGTCCTTGACCTCATCACGAATGGTTTCTGGCGAAGCGTACAGCAGGCAAGGATCGAGGTTTCCCTGTAAGGCTACCTTATCGCCAATGCGACGTTTGGCCTCGTCAATATTTATCGTCCAGTCCAGTCCGACTGCGTCGCAGTCGCTGTCTGCGATCGACTCTATCCATTGCGCGCCACCCTTGGTAAACAGCGTTACCGGGATAGTTTGACCTTCGTGCTGGCGTTTTAACCCGGCTACTATTTGCCGCATATAGGTGAGCGAAAAGCGGTGATAAGTTTGCGGGGACAGGACACCACCCCAGGTATCGAAAATCATCACTGCCTGGGCTCCCGCCTCGATCTGGGCATTCAGGTAAGCCACCACCGATCGTGCCAGAATATCTAGCAGTTTATGCAATGCGCCTGGGTATTCGTACATCATGCCCTTGACGCGGTGGTAGTCCTTCGAACTCCCTCCTTCGACGACATAAGTCGCTAGCGTCCAGGGGCTACCACTAAAACCTATCAGGGGTACCTGGCCATCGAGCTCGGATCGGATCAGGCTGACCGCATCGGTGACATAGCGCAATTTGTCTGCGGGGTCGGGCACGAACAACTTATCGATATCGCTTTCACTGCGTACTGGGTGTTCGAATTTTGGCCCTTCGCCCTCCCCAAAATACAATCCCAGTCCCATCGCGTCGGGTATCGTCAGGATATCCGAAAACAGAATCGCTGCATCAAGATCGAATCGGCGTAATGGTTGCAACGTAACCTCGCAGGCGAGTTCTTTGTTTTTGCACAGATCAAGGAACCCACCGGCTTGCTTGCGGACCTCCCTGTATTCAGGCAGGTATCTACCCGCCTGGCGCATAATCCATACTGGTGTCGTATCGGTAGGCTGGCGCAAGAGTGCTTTTATCAGCCGATCGTTCTTTAGTTGAGGAAAGCTCATATCTTATATCTCCAGGTAATCCAAAATGCCATCTGCTGCTTTTCTACCCTCGTATATCGCAGTAACCACCAGGTCAGACCCTCGCACCATGTCACCACCGGCAAAAATTTTTTCATTTGAAGTTTGAAAGGGCAGGGCGCTTTGTTCTGGTGCCACGACCCTGCCTGATTCATCGGTGTCGATCTGGCTTACCCCGAACCATTCTGCCGGATCGGGACGAAATCCGAATGCAATGACTATCACGTCAGCCGCACGAATTTCCTCGGATTCTGGAATGACCTCGGGCCGGCGGCGTCCTCCATGATCTGGATCGCCTAGTCGGGTCGAAACCAGCTTTACGCCTTCCACCCTGGAATCTCCGATAATTTCTACTGGTTGCCGGTTAAATAAAAACTGGATGCCTTCTTCTCTGGAATTAGCCACCTCGCGCATCGACCCGGGCATATTAGCTTCGTCGCGGCGATACGCGCAGGTGACACTGCGGGCACCTTGACGAATGGCTGTTCGATTGCAATCCATCGCGGTATCGCCTCCGCCGAGTACCACGACATCTTTGTCCGCAAAATCGATAAAATCGGGTTTTGAATCTGTTTCAAAATCGATTTCGTGATGAATATTCGAAACCAGATAAGGTAAAGCCTCGAATACCCCCGCCTTGTCTTCTCCTGGGAAGTCACCCTTTATATAGCGATAGGTTCCCATGCCCAAAAATACGGCGTCGTGGGTAGCGACTAATTGTTCGAATTCGATGTCCTTGCCTATCTCGGTGTTCAGGCAAAATTCTACCCCCATGTCTTCAAACATTTTACGTCTTCGTGTAATCACGTTCTTTTCGAGCTTGAAAGACGGGATGCCGAAGGTGAGTAAACCACCTATTTCCGGGTAGCGGTCGTACACTATCGCTTTAACGCCATTACGCGCGAGCACATCGGCGCAGGCGATGCCGGCAGGTCCTGCACCAACCACAGCGACTTTCTTGCCGCTATCGACTACGGCCGAAAGATCTGGCGACCAGCCCTGCGCTATCGCCGTATCGGTAATATATTTTTCTACTGCGCCTATGGTGACTGCGCCAAAACCAGTATTCAGGGTACAGGCACCTTCACAGAGTCTGTCTTGAGGACATACCCGCCCGCAGATTTCCGGGAGACTGTTGGTTTTATGGGACATTTCGACGGCTTCGATCAAGTTGCCCTCGGCAACCAGTTTCAACCAGTTAGGGATATAGTTGTGTACCGGGCATTTCCATTCGCAGTAGGGGTTACCACATTCGATACAGCGATCAGCCTGATTGGCTGCATTTTGCTGGTTGAATTCGCTATAGATTTCAGTGAATTCTTTTACCCGTGTTATGGGTGATTTTTTCGCTGGGTCGATGCGTTGTACATCCAGAAACTGGAATACGTTAGGCATTGTGTCTAGCTAAGTTTGGATTTGACGAGTTGGCTGACCTTGCCCATATCGGCGCGACCCTGCAGCCTGGGCTTGAGAATACTCATAACCTTGCCCATTTCCCTGATCGACTCGGCGCCTGTGCTGGTTATTGATTGATTTATGAGTTCGGTGATTTCAGCGTCCGATAGAGCTTCTGGCAGATATTCCTTAATTATTTTCAGTTCTGCTGATTCGATCGCGACCAGGTCGGCTCGCTTTGCGGCGGAAAATTGCTCGATAGACTCGCGGCGTTGTTTGGTCATTTTATCGAGCACGCTGATTACCCGCGCGTCGTCCAGTTCGATTCTCTCATCAACCTCGATTTGCTTGATTGCCGCCAGCATTGATCGGATGACTAATAGCCTTGCCTTGTCGCCGCCCTTCATAGACGATTTCATGTCGGACTGAAGTCGGGACTTGAGGGAGTCTTCGGGCATCTATGGATTGCCCGTTAATAAAGGCGTCTTCTGGTGCCGAAATCTTTGGAAATACGTTTGTAATTACGTTTAACCGCCGCTGCCGATTTACGCTTGCGTACCGAGGTCGGTTTTTCGTAATGCTGTCTGCGGCGCGTTTCGGTCAAAACGCCCGCTTTTTCACACGATCTTTTGAAGCGACGCAAAGCGAAATCGAATGGTTCGTTGTCCTTTACTCTTACTGATGGCATATTAAAAATAGTCCGGGGTTGTTAAATAGCTGACGACGGATATTCCGGCGTGCCTTTTAAGGCTGGACAATTATAAGGAGGCAATATCAAATATCAATTGCGAAATACAAATAAATCGGGTTTTTAAAGGTTAAAAATGAAGGTACTGGGGCTTGAAAGCTCGTGTGACGAGACGGGAATCGCGATATTTGACACCAAAACGGGTCAGATGAAGCATAGATTGTATTCGCAGATCGAAAGGCATCGCGAATACGGTGGCGTGGTCCCAGAGCTGGCCTCACGCGATCATGTGATCAAGGCGGCACCGATGATCGGTGAATTATTAGGCGAAATTTGTGGTGTCGATGAGATCGACACGATCGCCTATACACGTGGCCCCGGGTTGATCGGCGCGTTGATGGTCGGTGCCAGTATTGCGCGTGGCCTGGCCTGGGCACTGGAAAAACCGGTGCTCGGTATCCATCATATGGAAGGTCATTTGCTGGCACCCTTGCTCGAGGATAATCCACCCGAATTTCCATTTGTTGCGTTGCTGGTTTCAGGTGGCCATACCATGCTGGTCGAAGCGTGCGGGATAGGTAATTACCATATCCTGGGGGAATCGCTCGACGATGCAGTTGGTGAGGCTTTCGACAAGACCGCCAAACTACTTGACCTGCCCTACCCGGGAGGTCCCCTGTTAGCCGCACTAGCCGATAAGGTGGCGACCTCCAGATTTAAATTCCCCCGGCCCATGACGAATCGCCCCGGCCTGGATTTCAGCTTCAGCGGGTTGAAAACGGCCGCGCTCAATATAGTCCATCAACACAGCCCACTGGATGAAAACCTGCGTACTGAAATCGCGTTCGCGTTCCAGCATGCGGTAGTCGACACCTTGCGTATCAAATGTAGACGGGCACTCGATCAGACCGGGTACTCGCGCCTGGTGATTGCAGGCGGGGTGGGTGCAAACAGGAAACTGCGACAGGTTCTGCGCCAAATGGCGCAGGAGCGTGGTGCGCAGGTATTTTTTCCGGCACCTGAATACTGCACCGATAATGGTGCAATGATTGCCTACGCTGGTGCTCTTCGTCTCTCCGCTGGCGAGTGCGACAACAATGTGTTCGACGTATTACCCAGATGGTCGATAGAGGAGTTAGGCGAAGTGCCGGACGGTAGTTTTTAAAACTTGAAGTCTAGACTGAACTAGGATTCCTTACCCCGTAACAGTCGCCGAATGTTGCTTTTATGACGCCAGATCAGGATGCCCGACATCAGGCTGAAAACGCCGGTGACTGCCAATGCCGCCTCCTGCCAGAAAATCAAAAATGGCAATGCGGTAAAGCTGGTAATTGCTGCCAGCGATGAAATCCTGAAAACCCGGGCCAATACCAGCCAGATAGTGATTATGATTGCGCCGACTAGCCAGTTAAATGCAACGACCACAGCCATAGCGGTGGCAACGCCTTTGCCCCCCCTGAAATTAAAATATAGTGGAAAACAATGACCGAGAAATGCGCTGAAACCCGTGAGTGCAATGATCAGGTGATCGTCAACAGCCCCCAGGGCAATTAGCACCGGAATCAATCCCTTCAGGCAGTCGCCTAGCAGGGTGAAAAAAGCCGCTTTTTTCCCGGCAATACGCAATACATTGGTCGCGCCTGGATTCTTCGAACCATCGATCCGGGGATCGGTAAACCCCATGAGCTTACTCAACAGAATCGCAGAAGATAAAGAGCCGAGCAGGTAGGCGAAAATTAACAGGCTGATCGATTCAATTGCAGGCGTGGACACGGTGGGCGGAGTAGTATTTCAGATAGTGACCCGGCACTCTATCAGAATCTTTAATGTTTGGCAGCAGATCAGTACGCTTTCAACATGATGCATAATAGTTTGCCAAAAAATCGGCTCAAATGATCCTCGGCCAACGCGATGCGTTGATACCATTCAGCCGGGTAAAAATTTCAGTAAAGTTAATGAAAGGATTCAGGTAGAATCTATCGCCAC
>CAZJEJ010000010.1:23128-31207 GCA_964544945.1 uncultured Gammaproteobacteria bacterium
CGGGTAAAAATTTCAGTAAAGTTAATGAAAGGATTCAGGTAGAATCTATCGCCACCTGGAGGACTCCTCGTTGGACCTGCTAAACCTGCCCCGACTCGATAAAGCAGCGGTTAAAAAGTCATTTAATCGTGCGGCTAAAACTTACGATAGAGCGTCTATTTTGCAAGAGGAAGTATTAACCAGGCTTTTGCATAGACTAGACTATATTCGCTATTTACCCACCGATATTGTCGATATCGGTTGTGGTACCGGTCGCGCTGTTAAAGGGTTGCAAAAGAAATATCCGCAAGGCGATATCGTGAGTCTGGATCTCGCTTTTTCGATGTTACAACAAACCAGGAAACACTACGGTCTATTTCGTAAGAAACGGCTGGTGAATGCAGATATGGAGCACATACCTTTCGCCAACGATAGTTTCGACCTGCTGTTTTCAAACCTGGCGTTGCCATGGATTAACGATTTTCGGGGAGTTTTGGGCGAATTGGCGCGCGTTGGCCGCGGTGGTGGATTGCTGATGTTCACCACATTTGGTCCGGCGACCCTGACCGAGTTACGCGACAGCTGGCAGGCCATCGATCCCAGGCCACATGTGCATCAGTTTACCGATATGCACGAAATTGGAGACGCTTTAATGGGAACAGGTTTTTCCCAGCCGGTGGTTGATTCAGAAACCATAAGGCTCGAATATGACAGCTTTATGAAGGTGCTGGAAGATTTAAAGAATTCTGGTTCAAGTAACGCGGATAAAGGCAAAAGTCGCGGACTCATGACGCCATCGAAGCTCGACCGGCTCGAACAGGCCTATCGGCAGACGGGTTACGAGCGGGAGAAATTTATCGCGAGTTACGAGGTTATTTATGGACACGCCTGGGTGCCCTAGTCCTCATATCGTATGAAGGTGGCAGTTACCCAGGGGGCGCTGGAGGCAGTAATCCATGAGGTTGAATCCATCCCATAAGAAATGATACGACGAGTATTACAAAAGCGATGATCGACAGTACAATCCGAAAGGTGAGGAATTTAACGGTTCGATTTGTTTCGCCACGATCCTTGATTAGGCTGAACATGCCTGCCCCGAGACTCAGAGCAATAAGCAGTAGTAGAAACAGAATGATAATTTTTATAACCATGCGTGATTGTTATCGCAAGAGTCAATGCAGAAAGAGTGCGTTACCACTTTACTCGATGAGCCCGATAACGCGATATGATTATTTTTAATCGGATTTTCGAACCAGGGTGGTTGATGACACTTCTGACTGCTTTAGGACTAGTGATATTTATTTCGCTCGGAATGTGGCAGTTGGATCGAGCGGCATTCAAAGAGGCGCTAAAATACAGGTTTGAAACCCGCCTCGCAACCGACTTCCGGCTTTTCGATGCAAGTGAACCATTAATCGATATCGAATATCGAAAGTTGATACTGCGTGGTCGATACGATATCAGCCGATCAATACTGCTCGATAACCAGTTGTTACAGGGCAGGGCGGGTTACCATGTACTGTCTCCCTTCCTTTTGTCGGGCAGCGAGAAAATCGTTTTGGTTGATCGTGGATGGGTAGCACAGGGGCCGAGCCGAGACACTTTACCGGCGATCAAAATCCCCCCAGTGATGGACTCGGCCAGGGGAATTGCCAGTGTGCCGGACATGACCGGGTTTCGTCTTGGTGAAGTTTCGTTGCAGGAAACCTGGCCACAGATGATACCATTTATCGATATCGACACGATGCAGTCACAATTCGACAATCGGCTATTACCATTGGTTTTGTGGCTGGCACCGGAGCAGCCAGGGTATTATCAGCGCCGCTGGAATCCAGCCTGGGAAGACCCTGAAAGGAGTCGAGCCTACGCAGTGCAGTGGTTTTCTTTCGCACTCATCGCGGGTGTCTTATTTATTGTTTTGAACTTACGAAAAAAAAGAGTCAGGAATGATCGCGGATAACAAAAGTCAGGTATGGCGCCGTATCAAGCTTATCGTATTAATAGGGGTTTTCCTGTCGCCATATATAGGTGGCTGGCTGGCCATGTATGTCTTTGAAATCAGGCCGGAAAGTAAGAATTATGGTAATCTGGTTCAACCACCACTGAAGGTGATTTGGCCGGTACTGAACTCGCGATCAGGGGAGCAATACGCAAATGGATTTGGTAAAAAGTGGGTGTTCGTGATGTTCACGAGCAAGGTCTGTACCGAGCAATGTCGCTCGAACCTTTACTATATGCGGCAGATCAGAATCCTGCTGGGCCGTGATACGACCCGGTTGCAGAATGTTTTGATCAGCGCAGTGCCGATCGGTGCGGAAATGGAGGCATTGTTGCGCGATTATCCCAGTCTCGTAGTGATCGATAACTTTGCTGACGAAGCCCTGTACTCACAATTTAAAGCCCCTGATATGGAAGAGGTCGGATTCTCCCCGCGACTTTACCTGGTAGACCCGGATCAAAATTATATGATGTATTATCCGGCTCAGAACGATCAGGATCGGATTCTTGAAGATATTCGAAAGTTGATGAAGCTATCCCAGATAGGATGACAAAAACCCCTCGCCAGGCATTTGATTCCAACTGAGAATGAATGTATAAATACCAGCCCTTCCCTGAGAATCAGAAAATATACAATCGACATGAGTACCCTGTCATCAGCCAGTTGGTTCCAATATTACCAGTTGACCAAACCTAAGGTCGTATTTCTAATCGTTTTTACCGCGATGGTTGGTATGTTGCTGGCAACCGAAGGATTCGTTCCACTGGAAATTTTTGTGTTTGGACTATCAGGGATTGGGCTGGCCGCAGCATCTGGCGCAGCGATTAATCACGTGGTCGATGAGCGCATCGATCGAATCATGGAACGAACCAGGAATCGACCACTTGCCAGTGGCGATCTGGATCAAAAAAACGCGCTCGCTTTTGCGCTATCAATTGGTACGCTCGGAATTTTGCTGTTAATTGTTTTTGTTAATACGCTGACCGCTTTATTGACCTTTTTTTCACTGGTCGGATATGCACTGATCTATACCATGTATCTGAAACGCGCAACCCCACAAAATATTGTGCTTGGTGGCGCGGCAGGGGCGGCGCCACCGCTGTTAGGGTGGACCGCTGTCACCGGAAATGTAGAAACCGAGGCCCTGCTATTGTTTCTAATTATATTTATCTGGACACCCCCGCATTTCTGGGCTTTGGCGATCCGCCGTCGTGAAGAATATGCAAAGGTCGATATACCGATGTTGCCGGTTACCCATGGGGTGAATTTCACCAAGATTCAGATTCTGCTATACACGATATTGTTGTTTGTCGTAACCCTGATGCCATTTGTGATCCACATGAGCGGCCTGATTTATCTGGCTGGCGCTGTATCGTTGGGCACGGGTTTTCTCTACTACGCGATTAAATTGTATCGGGAAAAAGAGCCGGATGTGATCGCGATGAAAACATTCGGGTACTCAATTTTCTATTTGAGCCTGCTATTCGCATTCCTGCTCGTCGATCACTATGCCCGGTTGCTTATTCGCGGATTTTTACTTTGAAAGGAATCTATCTGAATAACCGTCACACGGCTAGCATTTAAGCGGGCTAGCTCCCCGAGAACTGCATCACCATCTGCACCACTGCTACCAGGGTGCCGATAAAAATAAGCCCCAACAGTATTCCCATTAGAATAAACCGCGAGATTTTTCCGTGCTTGAAATCGCGTTCGCGATTCGCATTGCTTTGCACGCCGATAAATGCCGACAGGGTGCTCAGAAGTAATTACCAAAATGTGATTCGAACTGGTTCTTTCCCGGTTTCGGCTGAATTTTTCACTGACTTTACTTCGTATTATGGTATAACGTCACCCAGGCGGGTCTGTTCTGGTGGTAGGAGCTGGAACAGAACGCCGCGCAACGAGCAATATTGTGAATCAATATGGTTTGCGATTTAATAGCGGCATCCTTTAGGCTGCGGCAATAGGCTAGTAGCGCGCGGATAATGTTAACCTGGGGGGGTTAAAATGGTTTTTAGCAAGTTAACACGGCGATGGTCTGTGGCTTTCACAGGCATAGTATCGGTGCTGATGGTGTCGTCTGCTCATGCAGCTTACACCCTGAATATGACCAAAGGGGTTACCCCCATCAGTCGCCAGGTGTACGACCTCCACATGATTGTACTCTGGATAAGTGTGGTTATCGGGGCAGCGGTGTTCGCCGTTATGGCCTGGTCGATTATCCATCATAGAAAATCTAAAGGCGCCCAGGCCGCCACTTTCCATGAAAGCACTACGGTCGAAATTATCTGGACTATAGTGCCTCTACTCATTCTGATCGGGATCGCGATACCGGCGACTAGTACGTTACTTGCCCTCGAAGATGCCAGGACCAATGCCGATATTAACCTGCAAGTGACCGGTATCCAGTGGAAATGGAAATACAACTATATTGACGAGGGTGTCGAGTTTACCAGTAGCCTGGCGCAAAGCAGTCGCGATGCGGTTAATGACCCATCCGGTAATGAAAATTACCTGCTCGAAGTGGACCAACCGATTGTCTTACCGATCAATAAAAAAATTCGCTTCCTGGTGGGTTCCGATGATGTCATTCATTCCTGGTGGGTTCCCAAATTCGCGGTAAAACAGGATGCAGTCCCCGGGTTTATTAACGATGCGTGGGCAATTATCGAAGTGCCTGGTATTTATCGTGGCCAATGTGCCGAATTGTGTGGTATGGACCATGGATTCATGCCGATCGTTGTCAAGGCCGTTACTCAACCTGAATACGAACGGTGGATAGCGAGCAAAAAAGCAGAAGCCGCTGCGATTGCTGCGGCCGCTGACCAGCAATGGTCGATGCGGGATTTACTCGCCAAAGGTGAAACCGTATATACCACGAACTGTGCGGCCTGCCATGGACCAACAGGTGCGGGTATCCCAGGCGCGTTCCCGGCCTTGACTAATAGTCCGGTTATCACCGGAGAAATTGCAATACATATGAACGTGGTGATGAATGGCAGATCTGGCACCGCGATGGCGGCCTACAAGAACCAGCTCAGCGATGTTGACCTGGCAGCGGTAATGACATTCGAAAGAAATAGTTTGGGTAATAGCGTGGGTGACATGGTTCAGCCATCAGCTATCAAGAATGCGAGATAAGGGGATTTAAATGGCGATTGAAGCAACTTATGACGAACACCACGATCAGGGTCCCGCCAGCGGATTGACGCGGTGGATTACAACCACTAATCATAAAGATATAGGCACGCTTTATCTTTGGCTGGCATTTACCATGTTGCTATTCGGCGGTGCCATGGCGATGGTGATTCGCGCTGAATTGTTTCAGCCAGGCCTGCAATTCGTGCAGCCGGAATTTTTCAACCAGATGGTCACGATGCACGGTTTAATCATGGTGTTCGGCGCGATTATGCCTGCCTTCGTAGGGCTCGCCAACTGGTTGATTCCAATGATGATTGGCGCACCAGATATGGCTTTTCCCAGAATGAATAACTGGAGTTTCTGGATTTTACCATTCGCGTTCACGATGCTCGCCAGTACCCTTTTTATGGAAGGCGGTGCCCCTGCGTTTGGATGGACATTCTATGCGCCGCTGTCGACTACTTTTGCGCCGGACAGTACGGATTATTTCATCTTTGCGGTGCACCTGATGGGTATTTCGTCGGTTATGGGCGCGATCAATATTATCGCGACTATCCTGAATATGCGCGCACCTGGTATGGCCTTGATGAAAATGCCGCTATTTGTATGGACCTGGTTAATTACCGCTTATCTGTTGATCGCGGTTATGCCGGTTTTGGCCGGGGTAGTAACGATGATGTTGACCGATCGAAATTTTGGTACTTCATTCTTCGATGCGGCCGGTGGCGGTGACCCAGTTATGTTCCAGCATATTTTCTGGTTTTTCGGCCACCCTGAAGTTTATATCATGATTTTGCCGGCGTTTGGCATTATCTCGGCGATCATACCTACCTTCGCACGAAAACGGTTATTTGGATACAGATCGATGGTTTATGCGACGGTATCGATCGCGGTCCTGTCATTCATGGTTTGGGGGCACCACATGTATACCTCGGGTATGCCGGTGGCCGGTGAGTTGTACTTCATGTATGCGACGATCCTGATTTCTGTGCCCACCGGGGTTAAGGTTTTCAACTGGGTGGCGACGATGTGGAAGGGTTCAATGACATTTGAGACGCCAATGCTGTGGGCGCTGGGATTTCTCGTGATGTTTACGATTGGTGGATTTTCTGGTCTGATGCTCGGTGTGGTCCCGGCTGATATACAGTATCAGGACACTTACTTCGTGGTGGCTCATTTTCACTATGTGCTGGTAACCGGAGCTCTGTACTCGATTATTGCAGCATTTTATTACTGGGTGCCCAAGTGGACCGGCCACATGTACAACGAAACGCATGGCAAGATCCACTTCTGGTGGTCAACCATTGCGGTTAACGTATTATTTTTCCCCCAACACTTCCTTGGGCTCGCGGGTATGCCACGGCGTATTCCAGATTACTCCCTGCAATTTGCCGAGTTTAATATGCTATCCAGTCTTGGTGGTTTTGCCTTTGGACTGGCACAGGTGTTTTTCCTGTATATCGTCATACAAACCATCAGGGGCGGCGATAAAGCGAGTGATAAAGTTTGGGAAGGTGCAACAGGCCTGGAGTTTGAGCAATTACCGTCACCTCCGCCATATCATAGCTTTACTGTTGCACCAGAAGTTAAGTAACTGGCGAAAGTAATCACTAAATCTACGATCCACGAATCAGGGGGACAGTCGATGCAGGACGAAATACAGATCAGGGAAATACCTCCTGAGGTTCGCAAACGGCGACTGCGACTTATCTTGATCGCACATCTGCTAATTGTGGCGACATTTTTTATATCGACATTTTTCTTGAGTAACTTTGCATGAAGTCAACAGTACTCAAGTTAAGCCTGATACCGATGTTGATGTTTGGTTCTACTCTAGAGGCTCGAACCGCTGGTGAAAATGATTAAGCGACATCCGGTTAAGGTATATGCGGCATTGAACCGATCACCCTGTCGGATACATCTTTTAACGTGAATAAAACTTGAAGTAAATTTTATCTGCAGGCTGACGACAGGAAATAAAATTAAGGATAACCAGAGAGACAAGTCATGAGTATAGCATCACCAGATGATTATTATGTTCCGCACGGTACCCATTGGCCAATCATTGGTTCCATAGGCCTGACGACCACTGTCGTTGGGTTTGCCCGGTACCTGCACGGTGCCGAGTTGACGATGATGTTTCTGGGTGTCGCCATCCTCATATTTATGCTATACGGCTGGTTTGGCCAGGTGATCAATGAGAGCCTCGGTGGCTATTACAATAAACAGGTTGATATGTCATTTCGATGGGGTATGGGCTGGTTTATATTTTCTGAAGTAATGTTCTTCGGTGCCTTTTTCGGGGCACTATTTTATGCCAGGACCTTCTCGATTCCCTGGTTGGGCGGTGCGTCCAACAACGATGCGACTGCCTGGCTGTTATGGCCAGATTTCGAAGCGACCTGGCCACTGCTTGCTGTGCCCTTAGCAGATAAATTTGCAGTCGCGAAGGAAGCTATGGGCGCCTGGGGGTTGCCTGCATTGAATACGGCTATCCTGTTAACCTCTGGATTGACTGTAACGCTCGCACATCGTGCGCTCAAGCGCCAGGATCGTGTATGGCTGGTGTACTGGCTGTTTGCTACCGTGGCGCTGGGATCATTGTTTGTGAGTTTACAGGCCGTTGAATATGTAGTTGCCTACCGCGAGTTGAATTTACGCCTCGATTCGGGTATTTACGGCAGCACGTTTTTTATGTTGACCGGTTTCCATGGATTCCACGTAACCATGGGTGTAATCATGCTATTGGTGATTTTGATCCGTTCGATGAAGGGGCATTTCAGCCCGGAAAATCACTTCGCTTTCGAGGCGGTGGCCTGGTACTGGCACTTCGTTGACGTTGTCTGGCTGGGACTGTTTATTTTCGTCTACTGGATTTGATCGTTACACCTGTAGGGTCGAATTTATTCGACCGGCGGCGGGTGATTAATGGCCGAATGAATTCGGCCCTACAGGGTTCG
>CAZJEJ010000011.1:0-22635 GCA_964544945.1 uncultured Gammaproteobacteria bacterium
ACCTGGTAGACCTGTTCCATGATGGGTAAATCCAGCTTCAGGTCGAGCGCCATGTGGTGAATGGCTTTGGCGGCACGCAACCCTTCGACGGTCTGGCCGATCTCTATTACCGCCTGTTGCACCGGTATTCCGCGTCCAATTGCCAGGCCAAAGCGCCGATTTCGACTCTGGTCATCTGTACAGGTCAAAACCAGATCGCCGAGGCCAGCCAGCCCCATCAGTGTTTCCTGACGAGCACCCAGATACTCACCCAGGCGCATTTCTTCAGACAGGCCACGAGTAATCAATGCGGCGCGAGTATTGGCTCCAAAGCCCAATCCATCTGCAATTCCCACGGCTATCGCGAGTATATTTTTCAATGCACCACCCAGTTCTACACCGACTACATCGTTCGATGTATAGCATCGAAACCGATTACCGTGTAACAGGTTAGCAAAACGCTCTGTGGAAGACGGCTTATTCCCGGCACAGGTGATTGCCGCCGGTAAGCCGGCTGCTACTTCACTGGCAAAAGTGGGGCCCGATATCACACCATAATGGTGCCCGGGGAATTCTTCACAAAATACTTCATGCAATAGCTTACCCGATTCGATTTCGAAACCTTTGCTCGCCCAGTACACGCTGACATCCTGATGAAGACCTGATTTTAGCGAGCCCAACAAGCTTCGAAATGCCTTGCTCGGAATTGCAATGAGTATTACTTCTGCATTTTCCAAACAGCTTTCTAACGAAGCCCTGGGGCTGATATTTTCGCTTAATGCTATACCGGGAAGGTAAGGAGTATTTTCGCGGGCGGCAATCAACCCTTCGATATGTTTTTCCCGGTGACCCCAGAGATTAACCCGCAGTCTATTACGCGCCAGTTGAATTGCTAATGCAGTGCCCCATGAACCTGCTCCTAGTACGGCTATGGTAGGTTTATTACTCATTAGGCGGGAAGTCAGTGCTTTATTTCTTCTGTTTCCTGCTGTTTTTCTTTTTGCTGCTGAATATGCTGCTGGTAGAGAGCATCGAAATTTACCGGCGAAAGAATAAACGGTGGAAAGCCACCGCGTGCGGTTAAATCCGAAATCACCTCCCTGGCATAAGGAAACAAAACATTCATGCATTGGCTGGCAAGAATGTAATTTCGATCCTGTTCCTCAAATCCGGCAATAGTAAATATTCCGGCCTGCTGTACTTCTACCAGGAAAGCGGTTTTATCTTCGTGCTTTACTGTTGCCGTGATGGTTAAAACCGCCTCGTAAACATTTTCGCCGATGACGTTATGCGTATTATTTAAGTTAAGATCAATTTGCGGCTCCCATTTTTTGAAACCGAATACACCCGGCGTGCCAGGTGATTCAAAAGATATGTCTTTAACGAAGAGCTTCTGAATAGAGAATTGATTTTCCTGAGCCTTTTTTTCGCTCATCGTACTGGATACCTCTTCAGGGTGATAAATGCTGTACCAGGGGTTTACTTTTTCACAACCGGTAAATGCTCATCCTGCCAGGCGAGTATGCCGCCTTTCATGTAATAAATTTTTTCAAAACCATCTTTACTTAATGCGTTACAGGCAACTCCGGAGCGAGCGCCAGTTTTGCAATAAACGATGAATGGTTTACCCCGGTGCTTTTCGAGCTCACTGATACGTGTAGCCACCGAACCCGCTGGAATTTTGATTGCCCTGGCTATCTTGCCCGCTGCCGTTTCGGACGGCTCCCGGGCATCTATCAGCACCACTTCCTCGTTATTCATCATGTGGATCACTTCGGTGGGCATGAGCGCTTTAAATTTTTGCATCGCGTGCTTAGTTTCATTAAAAAATAATGCAACCAGTAAAACTATAAAAGCGCCAACCAGCAAAAGGTTATTAGCTGAAAATTCAGTTATTTGATCAAACATGGATTATAAAATATTACGAAGAACAGAAAACTTCTTGCATCATACCGATCAAACGCAAGGTACGTGCGTCTCCGACGCGGTAAAAAACTCGATTGGCATCCTTACGCGACTCCAGTATACCCTTATCGCGTAAAATCGCGAGGTGTTGTGAGATATTACTTTGCGAAGTCCCTACGTTGTCGACAATTTTCTGCACGCTGATTTCCTGGCTACCGAGGGTACAAAGAATTTTCAACCGTAGTGGATGCGACATGGCTTTGAGCGAACGTGACGCTATTTCAATATCTTCTTGCCGCACGAGCAACTGTAGAGCGTCAACCGATTTCACCGTTTTAAAATTCACTGACGCTTTATTACCAAACAATAATATTAGCGTTCGATTATGATTGAATCGTATATACTTGTCTACCGATGATAAGCCTGATTCTGAGCGCACCATGAAGTGGATACCCGATCTCTCTTTAACCCGGCTACTGGTTTCTACTTTTCTTGTATTTTATCTGGTTGTGACACCTGCGAGTGAAAATCAGAAAGACCTGAAAGAGAAAGAGCTCAAAGCCCTTCAGGCCAAAATCAGTAAATTAAAACAGACCATAGACGTCAAGGAGGACAGTAAATCGCGCTATACCAGTCAACTGGAAAAAATTGAACGCGTGGTCGGCACCATCAGCCGGAAAATCCAGGATACCGGACAAAAAATAGAAAAAAACCAGGCCAGGCTTAAAAAATTACGTAAAACACGAAAACAATATCAGCAACGGCTAAGTCGTGAAAACGATATCCTGGCACAGCAGGTATACACCGCCTTCACGATGGGCACGCAGGAAAAGGTAAAACTGCTTTTTTCACAACAGGACCCAGAAATCTTTCAGCGCAATTTGGTGTATTACCAGTACTTCTCGAACGCCCGAGTCAATTTGATTAACAACGTCAAGACAAATATAGACAAGATTATCCAAACCGAGACGCAGATCAATAACATTCGTCTTGGGCTTGAAAAAAGTCACAAGCTACTGAAGACACAGGTCGCCCAGCTGAGCAAGGATAGGAAAAAGCGGGAATCGATTATCGCCTCGTTGGATAAACAATTAAAAAAACAGGGGCGCTATCTGAGCAAACTCGAGGATGACGCCAATGAACTGCAAAACTTGATCAATTCAATACGGGGAATTCTAACCGAATCGCCGTTGCTGGTTCCCGAATTCGATAAGATAACCTTTGCCATGCTCAAAGGTAAACTGGCCTGGCCGGTGAAAGGGGAGCTGAAGAAACTATTTGGGCGAAAAAAACCCCTCTCGGGCCTGCGTTGGCAGGGAATAATAATTAATGCGCCAGCCGGTAGACACGTGCGGGCTATTTCTCGTGGCCGCATAGCATTTGCTGACTGGCTACGCGGTATGGGTAATTTAATCATAATCGACCATGGTAATTCCTACCTGTCACTATATGGACACAATGAATCATTGTTTAAATCAGCCGGGGAATGGGTTGAGTCGGGTGATATAATCAGTAGTATTGGTAACAGCGGTGGACAGGCACAAACAGGTCTCTATCTCGAAATCCGAAAGAAAGGAAAACCACAAAACCCCACACAATGGTTCAGGAGCAGTAACCTGTTTACATCCTAACCTCGGTAGTCGCAATACAGCTACCGGCCTGGGGGATTAAACACATTATTGAAAAAAACTATTTTTGACAAGTTTAACAACTTCTTGAACAGCATTTGGTCTACAATTAGAGCATGTATGCGGAGAAATTAATGCCTAACAATTTACGAAAATCAACCTATTTTCTGATAGGTATAGTGCTGGGCCTTTCATTGGCCATCGGACATAGTGTCTATGCACTAAAAGATAATCAAGATATTCCGTTTGAGGATTTACAAACCTTTACCGAAGTGTTTTCACGTATCAAGTCTGACTATGTTGAATCTGTCGATGACAAGCAACTGATCGATGATGCGATTAGAGGGATGCTCAGCGGTCTCGACCCGCATTCATCCTTTTTAAATACTTCAGAATTTAGCGACTTAAAGATCGGCACGACTGGACAGTTCGGCGGTCTCGGAATCGAAGTCGGGATGGAAAATGGCTTCGTGAAAGTGATATCCCCAATCGACGATACACCAGCGTATCGGGCAGGAATTCAAGCCAGTGACCTGATCGTCAAACTCGACGACAAGCCAGTCAAGGGCATGACCCTGAACGAGGCGGTAAAACTGATGCGTGGTAAGCCTAATACTGACATCGTACTTACGGTGGTCCGAGAAGGAGAATCGAAACCACTAATCATTACGATTACGCGTGAAATAATTCGCGTCAAGAGTGTTAAAAATCGGATGCTAGAGCCGGGTTACGGTTACGTGCGTATCAGCAATTTTCAATCTCGCACCACAACTGATTTACTCAAGGCTATTTCCGATCTGCAAAAAGAAACCAAACTCGAAGGTCTGGTTCTCGACTTGCGCAATAACCCCGGTGGTGTTTTAAATGGTGCCGTAGGGGTATCCGATGCCTTTATTAATGAGGGTTTGATCGTGTACACCGAAGGACGCATCGAAGACTCAAGCAGTCGCTACCTTGCGACTCCAGGCGACAGTCTAAATGGTGCCCCACTGATCGTATTGATCAATGGCGGATCAGCCTCGGCATCGGAAATTGTTGCCGGCGCAATGCAGGACCACAAACGGGCGATCATTATGGGTACCAAATCATTCGGCAAAGGATCGGTTCAAACTATTCAGGAATTACGTAATGGTTCCGCGGTAAAATTAACCACGGCTCGATATTTCACCCCTGACGGACGCTCAATACAGGCTAAGGGTATCATTCCAGATATAGAATTGAGCACCCTGAGTATCACCGCCAAAGACTCACAGAAGAAATCATTTTATGAAAAAGATCTCGAAGGCCGCCTGAGCAATCCCAATGGTGAAGATGACGCCAGCAGCGAAACCAAAGAGAAAGGTGAAGATACCCTGGCCCAAACCGACTTTCAGCTATACGAAGCGCTTAATCTGCTCAAGGGTTTACGCATCCTGAAGCAACTCAATAACGGCTAGGAATTTGATAAAAGTATTCCTGGTCACCGCGCTTCTATACGTTAGCACTGCCGCTGTTGCTGATCAGCATCCAATTCTGTCCCTGGTCATCGACGACATCGGTTATTCGCTCGAACAGGGTAAGGCGGCGATCAGGCTGGAGGGTGACCATACCTTCGCGATTATACCGGGTGCCTCCAATAGCCAAAAACTGGCCGCTTTCGCGCGTCATCTAGGCAAGGAAATTATTCTGCACCTGCCCTTGCAGGCTTCGACCCCAGCCGCGCCATCAGAACCAAACTCGCTACAGGCATCGATGGACGAAAATCAGCTCACGCGCAATACGGCTTCGATGTTGGCTGAATTCCCGGACATCCGGGGCATCAACAACCACATGGGCGGTCTATTGACCGAAATCGAGTATTTCATGCGCCCGATCATAGACAGTATCAGAATCTACAATCCAAAATTGTATTTCCTTGATAGCCGCACTACACCGCGCAGTATTGGCTATTCGTTGGCAATCAGCTCGGGGCTTCGGTCAATATCACGCGACGTATTTCTCGACAATCAACATACCAATATCGAATCGATAAAACTGCAATATCAAATTTGGCTGGAAAAGGCTCGCGTACGCGGATCGGCGATAGCGATCGGGCATCCACATGCCACAACAATCGATTTTTTACGCGAAAACCTGCCCCAGGCTGCGCAGGATTTTAGAATTATGCGCGTATCTAAATTAATCGAAGCAGATACCCTGGCGAGGAAACGGGATAACTGGGAAAATTACCTGGCACATTTACAGAACTCCAGATTAAATTAGGGAACTCCCGGTTAATTCCGGGGCATTCGGATGCGCCGTTAAAATAAGCCGAGTCGCGAATCGCAGCGAAGATCCAAACCAGTGCGCCCTATTCCACAGTAACCGATTTCGCCAAATTACGGGGTTGATCGACATCGGTACCCCGTAATACCGCGACATGGTAACTGAGCAATTGCAGCGGTATAGTCGATAGAACAGGCGTGGTCCAGTCAGTTGTACAATCCATTTGAACGACGATGTCGCCTTCATCCTGCTCAAGATTTGCACCCCGGTGCGCGAAAACATAGAGTTTGCCACCGCGAGCCTTCACTTCCTGCATATTGGAGTGTAATTTATCCAGTAGTTCGTCATTTGGGGTAACGATAACAACTGGCATATCGGCGTCGACCAGCGCCAGCGGGCCGTGTTTCAACTCACCTGCGGGATATGCTTCTGCATGTATATAGGATATTTCCTTTAGTTTTAAAGCGCCTTCCATTGCGATCGGGTAGTGAGCTCCGCGTCCCAGAAATAGTGCACCCTGCTTGTCGATAAAATCTTCGGCTATTACCTGAATTTGTGCATCCAGTTTCATAAGTTTTTCGATCCGGCGTGGCAATTCTGTCAGCTCGCGCACGATCAGTGCGGCCAACTTGTCGTCCAACCCCTGGACCTTGCCTATCGAGAGCACTAACAACAGCATCGACACCAGCTGGGTGGTGAAAGCCTTGGTCGAGGCAACACCAATTTCGGGGCCCGCGCGCATCATCAGCACCAGGTTCGATTCGCGCACCAGCGACGACTCGGCTACGTTACAGATACTGAGTATTCCACAGTAATTTTTCGAAGAAAGATTTCGTAGTGCGGCGAGCGTGTCTGCTGTTTCGCCCGACTGCGATAAGGTAACGAAAAGGGTATCTTTCGGCACTGCGGTTTTTCTATATCTAAATTCGCTCGCGACTTCGATCTGGCAGGGCAGGCCAAGCAATTCTTCTATCCAGTATTTCGCCACGTACCCGGCATGGAAACTGGTTCCACAGGCAACGATTTGAATATTTCTAACCCGAGCGAAAATGGCATCTGCATCTGCACCGAATATCGAATCTAGCACGCTGGTCGAATCGATTCGCCCCTCCAGGCAATCGTTGATTGCATTTGGCTGTTCAAATATTTCCTTTCGCATGTAATGGCGGTAGTTACCCTTTTGCACCGAGTCACTGCTCAATTCGGTGACGCTAATTTTCAGCTCCTTGGGTTTTCCGTCAGCGCCATATACCTGGTAACTTCGGTTGTCGAGGACGGCATAGTCACCTTCTTCCAGGTATATGAAACGGCTGGTAACTGGTAATAACGCCGCCACATCGGATGCGATAAAATTTTCCTGGATGCCAACACCCAGCACCAACGGGCTACCTCTGCGACAGGCAACCAGGGTTTGTGGCGTATCCGTCGCGATAATTCCCAGTGCAAAAGCGCCTTCTAACTGGTCCACAGCCTGCTTTACCGCTTTTAACAAGTCATCCTTGAAGTAACTTTCAATCAGATGGGCGACTACTTCAGAATCCGTTTGGGAATCAAATTCATAGCCTTTAGCTAATAAACTTTCGCGAATTTCCTTGTAGTTTTCGATGATGCCATTGTGGACAACGGCCACTCGATTACGTGAAAAATGTGGATGTGCATTGGTTTCGGATGGTTTTCCATGCGTCGCCCAGCGTGTATGAGCAATGCCAATTTTGCCGGCCTGCTCATCGCTGACTCGCCCTGCCAATTCCCGCACCTTGCCCAGGGCCCTGAATCGCTCCAGTTTTTGCTCATGAATGAGCGCGATTCCAGCGGAATCGTAGCCTCGATATTCCATCCTGCGTAATCCCTCCAGCAGTATCGAACTGACATCTCGCTGCGCCAAAGCGCCTACAATTCCGCACATAATATTTAGTCCTTAGTCTTCTTTATTGGCCCTTTCCAGGTATTGATAGTGACCTGTTTCGACCTCGACAGGCTCAGTTTATGCGCCGGGGTATCACGCGTGATAGTCGAGCCAGCCCCAATAGTCGAACCCTCGGCTATTGTCACTGGCGCAACCAACTGCGTATTGGATCCAACGAATACGCCGTCTTCTATAATAGTCTGATGCTTATTCACCCCGTCGTAATTGCAGGTGATGGTGCCCGCGCCTATATTGACTTCACGCCCCATTTGCGTATCGCCTATATAACTCAAATGACTGACCTTGCTGCCAGCACCAATGCTGGCTTTTTTTGTTTCGACAAAGTTGCCAATTTTCGCGCCATCGGCGCACTCGGTCCCGGGTCTGATGCGGGCAAACGGCCCAATCGAAACCTGGCGACCAATGATCGCCTGGTCGATCGACGTCATCGGCAACACCACGCTATCGGAACCAATTGTAGTATCTCGAATCACACAGTTAGCGCCGATGCGGACCCTGTCGCCAAGTTTGACCATTCCTTCGAAAATACAGTTCACATCAATTTCTACATCGGCTCCAGCCTGCAATTCACCGCGAATATCGATTCGCATCGGGTCGTATAGTTTGACACCCTGCCTCATTAGCCGAGACGTCTGAATCTGACGGTACCTGCTTTCGATGTCAGCCAGTTGTTGTTGATTGTTGACCCCGCTTACCTCGGTTGCATCCTGACACACGGTTGCGGACACTTTCCAACCTTCCTCCACCGCAAGTTTTACCACGTCGGTCAGGTAGTATTCCGCCTGTGCATTATTATTTTTGAGCCCGCCAATGAGTCGGGGCAGCTTAGCTCCTTCGATGAATAATATACCGGAGTTGGATTCCTGAATACTCTTCTCATCTGGCGTGGCGTCTTTCTCTTCTACGATCGCGCGTACGCTTCCATCGTCTGCGCGTACTATACGGCCGTAGCCTTGCGCAATTTCGGGTAGAAAGCTCAATATGTTAAGTGTCGATCCCTTAGCATCTTCAAGCATGTTCTTTATCGTGGCGCTGCTGATCAAGGGGACATCTCCATACAATACGAGCACGTCATTACTCTCGTGCAATTCGGCCAGGCATAGTTGAACCGCATGACCCGTACCCTTTTGCTCGCTCTGCTCGACGAATGACAGCCCCTGACCCTCCATTACTTCCCGTACCTGGCTAGACTGATGACCCACTACCACGATAATTTGCTCAGGATCGATTGCCTTACAGGTATCCACTACATGCTGCAGCATCGGCTTTCCAGCGACCTGGTGAATCACCTTGACGCGGTTAGACTGCATGCGCTTACCCTGGCCTGCAGCAAGAATAACGATACTTAACGACATTGCGTTTCCTGTTCTAGTGAAAACCGGTCCGGATACTCCGGCCAGCTGCTATTGTAGACCAACCCAAATAAACCGGGTAGGTTATGTTGTAGGATCGAATTTATTCGACCGGGGTCTCAAATATTTAATGGTCGAATAAATTCGACCCTACAGGGCGGGAACCCGAACGAAACATGTAGGGCCGAATTTATTCGGCCACGATAGAATTGCAAGGGACCGTACCAATGGTCGAATAAATTCGACCCTACGGGGAATCGCTTTTCAATAAGGGAAGAACCAATAAAAAAAGAGGCCAGAAGCCTCCTTTGAAGATATTTCACTTTGCGGGGTTTACTTGCCTCTCAATTTCTTGATTGCGGCAATCTGTGCCGCCGCAGCGGCAATTTCAGCTCTCGCCCTGGCGACATCGAGATCCGATTTCTGGTCTTCGAGTGCGGCTTCAGCGCGTTTCTTGGCTTCGAGCGCGGCTGCTTCGTTGAGATCGTCAGCCCGAACCGCGGTATCCGATAGCACGGTCACGACATGGGGTTGCACTTCGAGTATTCCACCGGAAATAAAGAAGAACTCCTCTTTACCATCACCCATATCGAGCCGGACTTCGCCGGGCTTTAATGGAGAAATAAGCGGGGTATGGCGCGGTGCGATACCGACTTCGCCCATGACCGCCGGCGCGTATACCATATGCGCTTCACCGGAAAATATCTGCTCCTCGGCGCTAACGATATCTACATGTATGGTATTGGCCATGCCAGTATCCCTTACAGTGTTTTCGCTTTTTCGGCGACTTCTTCGATGCCGCCAACCATGTAAAAAGCCTGTTCCGGGTACTGATCCAGCTCACCATTGAGGATCGCCTTGAACCCGGCAATGGTATCTTTCAGCGATACGTACTTTCCTGGCGACCCGGTAAATACCTCGGCGACGAAAAAAGGTTGCGACAGGAACCGCTGAATTTTACGCGCGCGAGTGACTACCAGCTTGTCTTCTTCTGAGAGTTCGTCCATACCCAGTATGGCGATGATGTCTTTCAGCTCCTTATAGCGTTGCAGGGTACCCTGAACCTCCCGTGCTGTTTCATAGTGATCGTTACCCACGACGTTGGGATCGAGGATTCGTGAGGTTGAATCGAGCGGGTCAACCGCTGGATATATACCCAGTTCGGCAATCTGGCGAGAGAGTACCAAGGTCGCGTCGAGGTGGGCAAAGGTTGTTGCAGGCGAAGGGTCGGTCAGGTCGTCGGCTGGTACATAAACCGCCTGGAACGAAGTGATAGAACCCGTCTTGGTCGAGGTGATACGCTCCTGCAGCACACCCATTTCTTCCGCCAGGGTTGGTTGATAACCTACCGCAGACGGCATACGACCCAACAACGCCGATACTTCGGTACCCGCAAGCGTGTAACGATAAATATTATCGATGAACATCAATACGTCACGGCCTTCATCACGAAAATGCTCGGCCATGGTCAAACCCGACAGGGCTACACGTAAACGATTGCCCGGTGGTTCGTTCATCTGTCCGTATACCAGTGCTACTTTATCGAGTACGCCACCATCGGTCATTTCGTGGTAAAAGTCGTTACCTTCACGCGTTCTTTCACCGACACCGGCGAATACCGAAAAGCCCGAGTGCTCTACCGCGATATTACGAATCAATTCCATCAGGGTCACGGTCTTGCCAACACCAGCACCTCCGAACAGCCCGATTTTACCACCCTTGACAATCGGCATAACCAGGTCGATTACCTTGATCCCGGTTTCGAGGATTTCGGTAGCAATTGCCTGTTCGTCATAGCTAGGCGATTTACGGTGAATCGGCATACGCTTTTCTTCACCGATATCGCCTTTCTCGTCGATCGGCCTGCCCAATACGTCCATGATACGCCCAAGCGTTTGTTGCCCTACAGGCACAGTGATTGGTTGTCCGGAATTGGAGACTTCCAGGCCTCTGCGTAACCCTTCGGAGGCGCCCATAGCGATGGTGCGCACGATACCGTCACCCAGTTGCTGTTGAACTTCCAGTGTTAGATCGTCCGCGTCGGCAATATTGAGTGCATCGTAAACTTTGGGAACCGAGTCTCGAGGAAACTCTACGTCGACGACAGCGCCGATAATTTCTACGATGTTACCTGTGCTCATGTTGTATCCTCTAAAACTAATATGCCAAATGGTTAAACAGCTGCTGCGCCGCCGACGATTTCACTGATTTCCTGAGTGATACTAGCCTGGCGCTCGCGGTTATAAATCAATTGCAGGTCATTGATCATTTCACCTGCATTTTCGGTTGCACTTTTCATCGCCACCATGCGCGCCGCCATTTCGCAGGCGACATTTTCGACTACCGCCTGATAAACCAGCGATTCGATGTAGCGATCGAGTACATTGTTTAGTACTTCTTTGGAACCGGGCTCGTATATGTAGTCCCAATGATGCCCTAGTTCGACATCTTGCGACGGGATTACCGGAACAAGCTGGGAAATTGTCGGCTCCTGGGTCATGGTGTTGACAAATTCGTTACCGACTAAATAAATGACATCGATTTCACCCTCTGCATAGCTTTTCAGCATTGCCTGCACGGGGCCAATAACAGCAGCCATTTCGGGCCTGTCGCCAATATGGCTGACCTCGGCGATCACACTGGCTCCGATGCGTTTGAAAAAACCGAGCGCCTTGACACCAAATGTAACGACATCGATTCCGATACCCTGCTCATCGAGTTCGCCGATCTTGTTGAGTGCCTTTTTGAACAGGTTGGTATTGAGTCCACCACACAGGCCTCGATCGGTTGAAACCGCGATAAACCCGGCGCGTTTGATCGACCGCCCAATCAGGTACGGGTGCTTATATTCCGCGTGAGAGCTTGCGACATGGGACACAACATTCGCGATTCTTTGCGCATAAGGTCGGGTCGCAAACATTTGATCCTGCGCGCGACGCATCTTGCTCGCGGCCACCATTTCCATGGCTTTGGTGATCTTCTGAGTATTTTTAACACTCTGGATCTTGGTCTTTATCTCTTTACCACCAGCCATTTCAGGATTCCCTAGTAAACGCCGTTAGCCTTGAAATCTTTGATTGCAGCGACGATTTTTTCAGCGATGTCATCATTGAAATCTCCCTTATCACCGATCAGGTCGAGCAGGCCACCGTGATTTGATTTAATGTAGGCCAGCATCGCTTCTTCAAAGACAACGACCTTTTTAATATCAACATCGTCAAGGTAACCTTCGTTCGCCGAGAAGAGTGAAATACCCATTTCTGCAACCGTTAACGGCGCGTACTGCTTTTGTTTCATTAATTCGGTCACACGTTGACCCCGTTCGAGCTGCTTACGCGTTGCTTCGTCGAGATCGGAAGCAAACTGCGAGAATGCCGCAAGTTCCCGATACTGGGCGAGCGCGAGTCGAACACCGCCGCCGAGTTTTTTAATGATTTTTGTTTGTGCTGCACCACCGACACGCGATACCGATAGACCAGCGTTGATCGCTGGGCGAATACCGGCATTGAACAGATCTGATTCGAGGAAGATCTGGCCGTCGGTAATCGAAATGACATTGGTCGGTACGAATGCTGACACGTCACCACCCTGGGTTTCGATAATTGGTAATGCTGTCAATGAGCCGGTCTTGCCTTTCACCTTGCCCTTAGAGTATTTCTCGACACAGACTTCGCTGATTCGTGCTGCGCGTTCAAGCAAGCGCGAGTGCAGGTAGAATACGTCGCCAGGGTAGGCTTCACGTCCTGGCGGACGACGCAACAACAGCGATACCTGACGGTAAGCCCATGCCTGCTTGGTCAAATCGTCATAAATAATTAATGCGTCTTCACCCTTGTCACGGAAGTATTCGCCCATGGTGCAACCAGAATATGGCGCGATGTATTGTAACGCGGCTGAGTCTGATGCATTGGCGGCAACCACGATGGTGTGTTCCATCGCACCATGCTCTTCGAGCTTGCGTACCACGTTGGCAATGGTGGAGGCTTTCTGTCCTATACCCACGTACACACACTTAATGCCCGAACCCTTCTGGTTAATGATCGCGTCGATCGCCACAGCCGATTTCCCAGTCTGGCGGTCGCCGATAATCAACTCACGCTGACCTCGTCCGATTGGAACCATCGCATCGATTGCCTTCAAACCGCACTGCATTGGCTGGCTTACCGATTGACGGTCGATTACACCCGGAGCGATACGCTCTATCGGCATAAACTGTTTGGTTTTTATCGCACCCTTGCCATCGATGGGTTCTCCCAACGAATTGACTACACGTCCGAGCATTGCTTCGCCGACCGGAACCTCGAGTATACGACCGGTACATTTGGCGGTATCGCCTTCAGAAATATGTCCGTAGGCACCCAGTATTACCGCGCCCACCGAGTCTCTTTCGAGGTTCAGCGCCATGCCATATGTGTCTCCTGGAAACTCGATCATTTCTCCTGACATGACGTCGGCAAGGCCGTGAATACGTGCGATACCGTCCATCAAGCTGACAACAGTACCTTCTGTTCTCGCCTCGGCAGCACTTTCAAAATTCTTTATACGATCCTTAATAAGCTCGCTAATTTCTGAAGGATTAAGTTGCATCTCGTTTATCTCGTAATTTTGTGTCGTGTTATTTGTTAAGCACAGTCATAAGCTTGTTCATCCGGCCTCTTGTCGAGCCATCGATCACCAGGTCGCCCGCCTGAATTACGGCCCCTGCTATCAGTGTCTCGTCGATTTCGGCGATGATCGTCACTTCCTTGCCCAACCTTTTGGTCAGGCTTTTGGAGAGGTCGTCGTGCTGCTTATCGCTTAGTTCGCGCGCGGACCTGACTCGCACCTCAATCTTGCCTTCGGCTTCCTGTTTCAGCGCTTCGAATACGCTCGTGATTGCAGGCAAAGCAGCCAGGCGCCCATTTTCCGCAAGCAAAGCGATCAGGTTTTTTAAATCCTTGCTCAACTCCGGCGCATCTTTAACGCTCGACATCACCGACAGGAATAAATCTGCCTGTTCGCTCGCCAGCATCGATGGTAATTCGAACAGCGCCTGCATGTCGGCGTCGGAGGCCACCGCAGAAGCCAGTTCCAAAGCGTCCTGCCAGGTCTGCAAGTTATTCTCCTCGCTCGCCAGTTCAAATAGTGCTTTGGCGTAGGGTCTGGCGGCGGTATTAAAATCGGACATTTGTTAAGACCTAAATTTGGGCTACCAGCTCTTCGAGTACTTCACCATGCGCTTTGGCATCGACTTCGCGTTTCAGTATCTGCTCAGCCCCGGCCAGTGCAATCCCGGTAACTTCCTTACGAAGTTGCTCGCGCGCGCTATTAACCTGCTGATCGATATCGGCAGTTGCAGACGTTTTAATTTTTTCTGCTTCGTCGCGTGCGATATCTTTGGCCTCATCAACCATTTCATTGGCGCGTTTCTGCGCCTGGTTGATGATTTCCTGCGCCTGTTGCCTGGCATCGTTCAGGCTTTCGCCTACCCTGATTTGCGCCTCATCAAGGTCTTTTTGACCCTGTTGCGCGGCAGCCAGGCCATCAGCGATTCTGGTATTGCGCTCTTCCAGAGCCGTCATCAGTGGTGGCCATATATATTTCATGCAAAACCAGACAAACACGATAAATGTGATGGATTGCCCGATCAGCGTTGCATTGAAATTCATATTGCTGTCCTCGTTCTAGTTAATATCGCGTGCCTAGGTACCAGCAACCGCGAACATAATGTACATGGACAAACCTACAGCGATCATCGGAACCGCGTCGACCAGACCCATTACGATGAAGAATTGAGTGCGCAGCATCGGGATTAGTTCGGGCTGACGAGCCGCGCCTTCAAGAAAGCGGCCACCCAGAATACCAATACCTACAGCGGCACCGAGAGCACCAAGGCCCATCATTAAAGCGCCCGCAATATATAGCAAAGCTGATTCCATAATTGTCTCCTGAATTATCGAGATTGTGTTTAATAAAAAAAATTAGTGTTCTGTTTGCGACGCCATATCCAGATACACGATGGTTAGCGTCATGAAGATAAACGCCTGCAAGGTAATGATCAGAATATGGAAAATCGCCCAGCCCAGTTGCAAAAATCCACCAAACAGGCCCATTGCCCAGCCGCCGCTGTACATCAGTGCTATCAGGATGAATATCATTTCGCCCGCATACATATTGCCAAATAAACGTAAGGCCAGCGATACGGGTTTTGCAATTAATGTCACGCCTTCAAGCACGAGGTTGATCGGCATCATGAATTTGGGGAATGGATGAAACGCGAGTTCGGCGAAAAAGCCGCCGGCGCCTTTTATCTTCACACTGTAATACAGAACCAGTACAAATACCGAGAGCGACATACCGAATGTCACATTAGGGTCGGTACTTGGCACGATTTTAAGATAAGGGATGCCCAGCAGACCAGCGAGCCCGGGAATCTGATCGACTGGGATTAAATCCATAAGATTCATCAGGAAAACCCACACGAAGATGGTCAGCGCGAGCGGTGCGATCAGTGGGTTTTTACCCGAGAACGAACCACGAACCGATTCATCGATAAATTCGATTATCATCTCGATAAAATTTTGTAAGCCCGTTGGTGCATCGGTCGAAGCCCTGATGGCGGCTCTACGGAACAACCAGAGGAAAAATACGCCCAAACCTATGGAAAAGAACATCGAGTCGACGTTAATCGACCAAAAGCCCATCTCTTTTATTTCATCCGCACCGTGCGCAATGCCCCAGCTACCATCTGGGTGCTGACCATAGACCAGATTAGTTAAATGGTGCTCGATGTATTCGCCTGAATTTGCGTAGGCCATGTTTTCGATCAATTACCTTTCATAACAAACAGTAAAAACCAGCCGGATATCTGTATTAACGCATATCCAGAAAACAAAACTATTGGATCCCATGGGTGATTAGAAGTAAATGCCAGCACAAATATGGTGCCCGCCATTACCCATTTCCCAAACTCAGAGCGATATGCGTAGCCTAACCACTGCTCTGCACTATAATTCTCCGATTGCCGCATCATCCTAAAATTAAAGTACCCGTTAGGAATCAGGCAGGCCATGCATCCGACCAGGGCCGAGAGTATGGCTTTTTCGTCCCAGATACCCATCGCTGAGACATAAATCCCGCTCAAAACGGCCTGAATTCCCAGAATTTTCCAGATCTGGCTATTCATGACCTTAATACTTGTGAACACAGTCTGATATTAAAGCCTGGCCCCCAAAAGCGGATGCAGAGTATACCGAAGTTAAACCAGGAATCAATGACCGACAGCAATAAATTTATGTTACCAGATGTTCGAGAATCCCATCGAGTTCATCGCTGTTATGGAAGCTGATAATCAGTTTGCCAGAACCCTGTTTCCCGGATTTTATTTTGACCGCAGCGCCCAGTTTTTCGCTGAGTCTGTTTTCTAGCCTGCGGACATCTGGATCGACAACGGTAGCCGCCGATTTGTTTTTCGAATTACCACTGAGCGTACGTTTTACCAGTTGCTCGGTCTCACGCACCGAAAGTCCCCGATTGACGACAAGTTTGGCGACTTCTATCTGGTCGTGCCGGATCAGTGCGAGCAGCGCTCGAGCATGCCCCATATCGAGCAATCCACGATTGACCTGATCCTTGACCGGGTCGGCGAGGTCGAGTAGGCGCAATAAATTACTCACGGCAGCTCGCGATCGACCGACCGAATCCGCAACCTGTTGATGGGTAAGTTCAAATTCATCGATCAGGCGCATCAATGCGGCCGACTCTTCGAGTGGATTTAAGTCTTCCCGCTGAATATTTTCTATCAACGCGATAACCGCCGCCGTCTTGCCATCGAGTTCACGGATCACCGCTGGAATCTTTTGCAATCCTGCTAGTTGCGCCGCGCGCCAACGTCGCTCACCAGCGATCAGCTCGAAATGATTACCCTCTGGTCGTACCACTACCGGCTGTATGATCCCCTGTGAACGAATCGAATCGGCCAGTTCCTGCAGTGATTGTTGATCGAAATTCTGGCGTGGCTGAAACTTTCCCCGCTGAACTCGATCAATATCCAGTTCGGTCAGGCCATGGGCCTGTTCCTGTTCGCTGACCTGGGTGACTTCCTCGATATTACCGATTAACGAACCCAGGCCCCTGCCCAAACGCTTTTTTTTCATAGTCTATTTAAGTGAGGTAATGGTTCTGCTTCGCGTCACGCCGCAAAACTTCGCCCGCAAGCGCAATGTATGCCATCGACCCGCGCGAATTCCTGTCGTACTGCATAATCGGTTGACCGTGGCTAGGCGCTTCGGCGAGTCGAATATTACGCGGTATCACGGTACGGTAAACCCGATCACCAAAGTGTTGAATCAATTCCGCTGAAACGTCATTTGCCAGATTATTGCGCGGATCGTACATGGTGCGCAACAACCCCTCGAGTTTGATATTAGGATTGACGCTGATGCGTATTTGATCGATGGTATCGAGTAGTGACGATAAACCTTCAAGCGCGTAATACTCGCACTGCATCGGAATGACGACACCGTTTGCGGCAACCAGGGCATTTACAGTCAGCATATTTAATGATGGCGGGCAGTCTATGAATATGTAATCGTAGTTGTTGGTTACCGTCTCGAGCGCCAGCGACAATTGCTTTTCGCGACCTATTCGGTTGACCAGTTGCACTTCGGCGGCAGTCAAATCCGAGTTCGCCGGGAGGATATCGTAGCCAGCCTCGTCAAGACCGACAATCGCCCGATCGACCGTCACATCGCCTAAAAGAACATCGCAGATACTGACAACAAGTTGATTCTTATCGATACCGCTGCCCATGGTAGCGTTACCCTGTGGATCCATATCGATCAATAATACGCGTCTTTTGGTCGCAGCCAATGCCGCGGCCAGATTGACCGTGGTCGTCGTTTTGCCGACACCACCTTTCTGATTTGCGATGGTAATGATTTTTGTCATGTTTTTTTCTTAATAATAACCAGGCTTCGTTTTCCGGCAATGCCCGGTACCTTTAACTGGGTTTCGCGTAACTCGTAAAATTTTGAGTCAAGCGCATTGGCTTCCTGGGGGTCCAAACCGGCTTTCATGGTCATCAATCGGGTTCTGTTCTCAACCAGGTGGGCGACATTTTGATGAAAATCGACTACCGACGCATAGGCCCGGCTGACGATCACATCGAACGGCCTGGGAGCATGATAGCTCTCTACCCTGCTCTTCACAACATGTGCATTTTCGACACGGCAATGCGCGAGCGCCTGTTGCATAAAGCGGGTTTTTTTACCGTTACTATCGAGCAGCATCCAGGTTGAGTCGGGTTTCGCGACCGCCAGAGGTATTCCTGGTAATCCCGCGCCACTGCCAACATCAAGCACATTGTCGCTACTGCCGATATACTTGCTGATCGACAGACTGTCGAGTAGATGATAACCAAGCATTTTTTCCGGACTGGTAATCGCAGTCAGGTTATAGTGCCGGTTCCATTTTATCAGCAATTCCAGATATTCGAGCAATCGCCCGACCTGCTTATCGTCGAGGCCTAGCCCCAACTCTACAATCCCCGTCTTGAGCCTGGTTTCCAGGGAGCTTTTATTCAAGCCGACTTCTTTGTTACGGGTTGCCTGCGTTTCAAATGAACCAGCAACAGCGATATCGCCGCCGGGGTTACGCCCGAGATGCGGCTCGCCTGCCCAATAGTTGCCGGACGGTGATCCCGCAGTTTTTGACAAACTTCGTTGGAAAGACCGCGAACCTCCGAATAGTCTAGCGACTCGGGTAGCGTGGTTTGCTCATTGTGACTGGCCTTTTCGATTTCCTGTTGTTGACGCAACAGGTAACCCGCGTATTTTGCGTTAACCTCGGCCTGTTCGCAAACGCGTATCGGAAAAGCTTCACTGCCTTCGATCAATGGTATCAAATGCCCGATTTCGACTTCGGGTCGCTTGAGGATTTCACTCAGCCGATACTCGCGCGACACTGGATTATTCAACACCCCGGATAGCACTTCGGCTTGCGCAGTATCGGGGCGCACCCATTGATCGCGTATGCACTGATTGAGCCGTTCCAGTTGTTCGCGATAAGTCTCAAAGGCCTGCCAGCGTTGGTCTTCGACGAGCCCCATGGCGCGTCCGATCTCGCTCAAACGTAAATCGGCATTGTCTTCTCGTAGCATCAAACGATATTCCGCGCGCGAGGTAAACATACGATAGGGCTCGCTGGTGCCTCGTGTAATCAGGTCGTCGACCAGCACACCCATGTACGCTTGCGCACGCGACAACTCGAGCGACTGCTTACCCTGCAGGGTAGCCGCCGCATTTGCACCTGCTATCAGGCCCTGTGCGGCCGCTTCTTCATAGCCAGTGGTGCCGTTGATTTGACCAGCAAAATACAGTCCCTTGATGAAGCGGGTTTCGAGCGTTGGACGCAAGTCTCGCGGGTCAAAAAAATCGTATTCGATCGCATAGCCGGGCCGAGTAATATGAGCGCGCTCGAATCCCGTCACGCTGTTCACAAAAGCCTGCTGTACATCGAATGGCAAGCTCGTGGAAATACCGTTGGGATAAACTTCGCCCAGTTCGAGGCCTTCGGGTTCCACAAATATCTGGTGCGAGTTACGCCCGGCAAAGCGTACTACCTTGTCTTCGATCGATGGACAGTAGCGCGGACCGACGCCTTCGATCTCACCGCTGAATAACGGTGAGCGATGCAGGCTATCACGTATGATCGCATGCGTTTTTTCATTGGTATGCGTAATATGACAGGAAATTTGCCGGGGATGCATATCGATCGAACCCATGGTCGAAAACACCGGCAATGGATCGTCGCCCGGCTGTTCTTCGAGTTTCCCAAAATTGATCGTATTACGGTCGATACGTGGCGGTGTGCCTGTTTTTAACCGGCCAACGCGAAACGGGCGTTCACGCAGACGCTCTGCCAGCGCCGTGGCCGGTGGGTCGCCTGCGCGCCCACCGGCGTATTTAGCGTCGCCGATATGGATTTTTCCATCGAGAAAGGTGCCCACGGTAAGTACTACCATCGGCGCCGTGAACCGCAGTCCCATTTGCGTTAATACGCCTTCGACCCGGTCATCGTTTTCTACCAGGTCAACAACGGGTTGCTGGAAAATCGACAAATTTGGCTGGCGTTCGAGCTTTGTGCGAATGGCCATACGATAAAGCTGACGATCGGCCTGTGCGCGCGTGGCTCGCACTGCCGGACCCTTGCGGCGATTGAGAATACGAAACTGGATTCCAGCCTTATCGGCCGCGAGCGCCATTTCACCGCCGAGTGCATCGATTTCCCTGACCAGATGACCTTTGCCGATGCCGCCGATTGCAGGATTGCAGGACATTTGACCGAGGGTGTCGATATTGTGTGTCAGCAGCAACGTATCGACGCCCATACGCGCAGCAGCGAGCGCGGCTTCGGTGCCTGCGTGCCCGCCGCCTACCACGATCACGTCAAAATGCTGCCTGAAGTCCATCTAAGATGCCAATAAAAAGGGCGCGCATTCTAACGGTATTGGCGGCGAAATACCATGCGCTTGTATCTAGAGCCGAGTTACACGGCCTTGCTTAGATCCTGCTTCGAATCCTTCGATAGAATAGTGGTGGCCAATGATATCATCGAGGAAATGTCACTCAAATTTGCCGGTATCACCAGGGTGTTGCCTTCTTTGGCTAGCTGCCCGAATTGCTCGATATAAGATTCAGCCACACGTAGCTTCATCGCGGAATCACCGCCGTCGACGATAAGGGCATTTGCGACACTACGCAAACCTTCGGCGGTGGCATTAGCTATTGCCAGAATGGCAGCTGCCTCACCGTCTGCCTCATTAATCTGTTGTTGCTTGGCCGCCTCTGATTCTTTGATGACGCGCTGCTTTTCACCTTCTGCTTCGTTGATCTTGGCATCACGCTCACCTTCTGATGTCAGAATCACCGCACGCTTTTCACGCTCTGCGCGCATTTGCTTTTCCATCGCGCTGACCACGTCGGTCGGTGGGTTGATGTTTTTAATTTCATAGCGCAAAACCTTCACACCCCAGGGGTCGGAGGCCTTATCCAGCTCCGCAACCACGTTTTGATTGATCATCGACCTCTCTTCGAAGGTTCGATCCAGTTCGATTTTTCCGATCTCACTACGCAATGTGGTTTGCGCGAGTTGCGAAATAGCGAAAGCATAATCTGTTATACCGTAGGAAGCCCGTTCGGGATCGAGTACCTGCAGGTATAACACACCATCGACGCCTACCTGAACGTTATCCCTGGTAATACAAATTTGTTCGGGAATATCAAAAGCGAGTTCCTTCAGACTATGCCTGTAAGCGGATCTTTCGATAAACGGAACCAGAATATGAAAGCCGGCTCGAAGCGTACGGCTGTACTTACCGAGGCTTTCGACGACATAGGCGCTTTGCTGCGGCACCACCACAGCGGTCTTGGCGATAATAATGATAACGACAATGGCTGTCGCTATCGCTACCCAAAAAGCAAAATTACCATAAAATACTTGCATGCTCCTTACTACCTCTCGTTGCTATCATTAATGATTAATGTGAGTCTATCTACACTGCTAATTCGAGCGCTGGCTCCTTTTTCCAGTAATTCGGAACCCGCGTTGAGTATTGTCCAGTCGGTACCACGATACGACACTCGCCCTTTTTCACCCGGCTGCAAAGTTTCTTCCAACTTGACATAGTCACCGGTTGGGCTGGCATCATAGCCGATACCATCGCCTCGAAGTTTCTGATATAGCTTTTTTCGAAAAATGACCATCAGTACAAGAGCCAGAACCGCAAACACGATCCACTGTACCCATGGCTCGAGTTCGAGCCCTGCGACGTCGATCAGACCCGTTAAAGCTGCAGACAGGCCGATGAAAACCAGGTAAAACCCGGCGTCGACCCCTGTTAGCTCTGCTCCCAACAACAAAGCACCAAATATCATCCATCCCCACCAGGGCATAATTATCTCCTGTCTATTTTATCGCTCGGCTAATTTCTCTATGCCAGAACAAGATTTAGTCACCGCCATATTATAACTGACGCCACGACAGTCAAGCATGAAAATAAAAGAGAGTCTCCGATTAGTGTTCGATACCTTCGCGATCAAAAACCGACATCAGTGTGCCTACCATGCTCGCTACCAGTTTCCTGTTTTCACCTTCGTAAGCGTAAAGCTCACCTTCCGATACACTAATATTATGGCCAGGTTTTTTAACCCGTCCTACAGCCTCGAACCAGTCACCCTTCGCCGGCGACAACAAATTAACCTTGAATTCGATAGTGAGGACCGCGGCTTTTTCCGACATCAGCGAAAACGCCGCGTAACCGCAGGCACTATCGAGCAGGGTAGAAATTATTCCAGCGTGTATAAAACCATGCTGCTGCGTCAATTCGTCGCTATAGGGCATGCCGATAGACACCATTCCAGGCTGTACATTTCCGATCGTCGCACCAATTGTCTTCATCGCATTTTGCATGGCAAAACTATCTCGCACACGCTGCTCGAACGCTGGATTGGCCGGTGTAAAACTGCTCTGCATAGTTGTGCCTCGCCCGGATATATCTTGAAGGGTAATCGAGATGATGCTCGATACGATAAATGGGCTAGTGGGTCCAGTCAAACTGGAT
>CAZJEJ010000011.1:22735-30961 GCA_964544945.1 uncultured Gammaproteobacteria bacterium
AATCGAGATGATGCTCGATACGATAAATGGGCTAGTGGGTCCAGTCAAACTGGATTTGATGCCAGGCTGCCCAATATCAATTCAGGTTCTCGGGCGTATTACCTTAGTGACTCGACTCAAGGTCGAGCAGATATTTTTTACGCCAGACGCCTCCACCGAAACCCGCAAGCCCCCCGTTTGCGGCGATCACTCGGTGGCAAGGAACGACGATCGCAATATGATTCCTGGCATTGGCGCCGGCGATAGCACGGACGGCTTTTGCATTCCCGACCACAAGCGCCTGCATTTGGTATGAGCGCGTTTCGCCATAGGGTATTTGCAGCAAGGCCTGCCAGGCCTGCATCTGAAACGGTGTACCAGTCATATCCAGCGGCAGTTCGAATTCTCGCCTGCGTGCGCCGAAATACTCAGCGAGCTGGGTCTCCAGGTTACCCAAAATGGTCGTCTTACCGGTGACAAATCGAGAATTCATGCGTTGCTGTAATTGTTCGATTTGAAGTTCGATCAACTTGCGATCGGCAAATTCCAGAAAACAAAGCCCGCGCTCGCTGGCACCGGCATACATTGGCCCAAGCGGTGTCGCTAGTTGAGTGATGGTGACCAACGATTGCGAGCTAGCCTGCGAGGGGCTAACACCCGTAACATTTTTAAATGCGGCGTGGAATCCGCTCAGCGATTCGTACCCGCTATCATAAGCGGTGTCGATAACCCGGCCCCTGTGCTTGATTTTTCGGTAGGCTCGATTAACACGTAGCGCTTTCACATAGGCATGGAAAGTCATCCCGTGATGTTTTTGAAACCACCGTCTGATCCGCGTGGGATCAACATCGCGCGCACGTAGCTCGGTATCTTTAAAGTTAGACTCGGGACTTTGGTGAACCTCATCGAGCAATGCTTTGAGCCATACGGGTACCTCACCCGGTCTAGCTAATGGTGAACAAATCTTGCAGGGGCGATAGCCCTGCGCAAGAGCGCCCTGGATTGACTTGAAGTAATCGACATTTTCCTTTTTGGGTTTACGCGCACTGCAACCAGGTCGACAAAAAATGCCGGTGGTTTTAACCCCAAAATAGAACGTGCCTTCGAGCCGACTATCGCGCTCGACTAGCGCCTGGTAAAGAATATTTTCGTTGGGTAATTGTTGCATACGGTTCATTATACGGCCTGGGGTAACCGGCGCATCCGAAAAATCGACAGGTAATTTTTATTTTTTCGGACAATCCAACACGCCTGAAGTTGAGATTCATCGCTTAAATTAAGGCCAGCCCGGGTCAATATAGTCTTGACTTTTATCGAGTCTAGCTGGTTTCATGTCGCTAATTACAACAAAATAAAAACCAGGTTTTACTGGATACAGATTTTGGAATCAAACACGACTCTCGAAGCGTTTAATTTATCCCATTTATTTTCGGGATTATCGGACTGCCAATTACACCAGGTATGCCAGTGTTCGCATATTAGCGATCTGGATGAAGGAGAGTCCCTTTTTTTCCAGGGCGACAAGGTTATCAGCTTTTATCTGGTTGTGTCCGGCAGTATTAAATTATTCCGTGTATCACCAGAAGGAAAGGAAAAGGTAGTCGAAATCATAGAACCTGGCCACACCTTTGCCGAAGCACTCATGTTTATGGATCGTCCGCATTATCCTGTTAACGCCACCGCCCTGGCTCCGAGTAAGATAGTTGCTATCAACTGCCAGTTTTTCAAATCCCTGTTAAGAGAGTCGGTAGATACCTGTTTCCTGTTAATGGGGGCAATGAGTTTTCGTCTACGTGGTCTTATTCGAGAAATCGATACGCTGAGTCTCAACACTGGCACGGTCCGTATCGTCGCCTATCTTTTACAAAATGCGCCGGCAGACAATAATAGTTTCGAACTAAAAATTGCCAAAAGCGTTATTGCTTCCAGGTTGTCGGTAAAACCCGAAACCTTTTCGCGCATTTTGAAAAACCTCCATGAGCTGGAAGTTCTGACGATTAAGGGGCGTAGCGTAACCATTCACGACCGTGAGGCATTGACCAGCATCTGTTCCAGCCAGGCCTGATCGTGTGAAAAAGTCTTCAGGAATCTGTTGATACCGTTACGTCGTTGGAAATTTTTCGATTACGCCGGTAAGGGGTTAACTTAATTCTTTTCGGCATATCAGCCACGCCTATTTCCTCATCGCTCAGATAGCAACCCGGGTCTTCTGCCCAGGCGTTACCAGTCAACTGCCAGGCACGAGTTCTCGAATTGCCACCGCAGATAGCCAGGTGCTGGCATTGCGCACAGCGGCCTTCGAGCGGGCGTCGTTTAGCCTTTAAACCAGCCATCAAGGGGTCTGAGATATCCTGCCATATCTCGGAAAACGGTCGCTCCTTGACACTACCAATACTATAATCCCACCACATGGTGTCAGGATGCACGACCCCCAGATTATCGATATTGGCAATATTAACACCGGACGCATTACCGCCCCAACGAAGAAGCTGACGATGCAGTGCTTCGACATGTTCTGGCAAGTGACTAGCTGCCCAATGCAACAGGTAGACGCCATCTGCGTCATTGTTACCCGTTACGAATTCACGCCTGCGACCTGCCTGTACATCCTGCCAGCAAGTCTCGAATAATAAATCCATCGCCTCACGCGTCATCTGGTAATGCAGGTCGCTGGATCGATTACGATTGCCACGACCCGCATAGTTCAAATGCGACAGGTAAAATTTGTCAACATCCTCATCTGCCATCAACTGCAATAAATCTGGCAGTTCAGTGGCATTGTCCTGGGTCAGGGTAAAACGCAGACCGACCTTGAGGCCGACATCGCGACACAACCGGATACCCCGAATCGATTCATCAAAGGCGCCCTGCTTGCGACGAAAGTAATCGTGCGTTTCCCGCATACCATCCAGGCTGATACCCACGTAGTCGTAGCCGATTCGGGCAATATCGGCAATGTTGTCCTCGGTAATCAGGGTGCCATTGGTCGACAGCCCGACATAGAATCCCATCTCTTTAGCGTGGCGCGATATTTCGAATATATCGGGTCGCAGGAGCGGCTCACCTCCCGACAGGATTAGAACCGATACACCAAAAGATTTGAGGTCATCCATCACCCTGTACACCTGTTCGGTACTCAGCTCGCCGGGGAAATCGATATCAGCCGATGTGGCGTAGCAGTGTTTACAGGCTAAATTACAGCGGCGAATCAAGTTCCAGATAACAACCGGCCCCGAGCCCATCATGACCGATTTTGGCTTTGGCGGTACGCTCCCGCCACTATCCAGCGCATGCAAATATCGACTTAAACGAAACATGATTAGTGCAATCTCAGACCTGATTTTTTCAATATACCAGCGCTGAATAACACTTCATGCTGATTACAGTCTCGCCCCAGCAGGTCGCTAATCTGGTCGACCTTATGGTTAACTTCTTCGCGATTATGCCCATGTACCATGGCGAATAAATTATAGCGCCACAGGGGCGGGTGACGTGGTCGCTCATAGCAATGGCTGACAAAATCCAGCTTGCCTATTTTTTCACCGAGTATTTTCAGGCGGTCTTCGGGCAAGTCCCAGACAGACATGCCGTTACTTCGTAATCCCAACCTGTAATGGTTGGGAACAGCCCCGATACGGCGAATCACCCCGTTACCAAGCATCCTGCCTAACCGGGAAATTACCGTCTGAGTATCGCAATCACACCGAGCAGCAACTCCACTATATGGCGATGACTCGAGGGCTAGCCCCTGTTGAGTCGCCCGAATAATTTTACGGTCAAGTTCATCGAGCACTGCTTTACCAGGTTTTGTTGGCACATCGATAGACCGGGTGGTAACACCACCATGACTATCCAGCGACAACCACAGCCCCAGGTAGAATTCCTGAATTTTTGGAAAATTATAAACTGGCAATCCTGTAAAACGTTCTATCGTGTCAATAGTTTTCTGCACTTCTTGCGGGGTTTCCGTGGCGATCACAAACCACATATTGAGATCATGTATACGCCGGTAATTATGCGCTATTTCAGGCAGGTTATTGACCTGTTCGGCAATTCGGTCGAAATCTTTCCCGGATACAGACAGTGCCGCCAATGTCAGCCCACCACCCATGCACGATGCATTATACAAAGGGCCGAATCGGCTCAACGTCCCTTCTGCAAGCAGGTTTTCTATAGTCGAAATCAGCGTGGTTTCGTCGCTGTGGAGTTCAGCCGCCATGCTCGAATAGGGCTGCTCGACAATCGGCAAACCACCCTGGTAACGATTGATGAAATGGCGGCTCAATTCATCCATCGGCAGCTACTCGGCGTTGATTCGGCAATCCGTGTTGCACTTCCGGCCGCGGTGAATAATTTGCGCCACGCTGCTTGAAGCAGCGTCCACTGAACAGAATTTCATGAGGGATTTTTTGCAATCCACACTGGTTCACAATGAAGACCACCTGCTCACGAACGCTCGAGCGATCATCACCATGGATCATACTAAACAGGTTATAAGGCCAGTCTGGTAAACGCCTGGGTCGCCGATAACATAATGTGACGAAATCGTATCGACCAATGCAATGTCCTATTTCCTCAATGCGCTCTTCCGGGATATCCCATACCACCATTCCATTGGCTCGATAACCCAGCTCCCGGTGGCGCACTACGATGCCAAAGCGTTTGATATCGCCACGATTGATAATGCCCTGAATGCCCTCTATTACCCTGGCCTCGGTACTACCGATCTGTCTTGCAATCGTTTCGTACGGACGGCTTACCAATGGCAATCCCTCGCTAATAGCTCCGATCAGGGATTTTTCAAATGCAGGGTCGAGTACGCTTATGTCCATCGCAAATCAAACCCCAGATCTATGAAATAATCTCCCTGCATCGGTAAATCCATCACCTCGTAACCACAAGTTTTTTCGATTTGCCCTAGCGTGGCCTGTAAGCTTTCATCGTCTGCTGCGACAACCACAAACCACAGGTTAAAGTGGTGATCGCGTTCGTAGTTGTGATTGACTTCGGTGAAATCACTCACTAATGCCGCCACTGTTTTCAGCTCTTCATCGGGTACAGCCATCGCCGCCAGGGTGCTAACACCGACCCGGTTGGGTCGAAACACGGCCCCAACTCGACTAATTACCCCCTCGGTCTGCAGGCGGCGCAGATTTTCCAGCACGGTTGTTTCGTATACACCCAATTGCCTGGCCAGTTCTGCGTAGGGTGTTGGCGATAATGGCAGCCCATGCTGAAAATCGTTCAGCAAGCGTTGTTCGAGTTTAGAATACTGCCTCATAACCCAATTCGATGCGCGCGTGCGGTAAAGAAAATGCCGCTCGGTTTTATTGCGGGAATAAATGCCTTGCGCTCAAACGTCTGCGTGTCGTAGATCTCAACCCGATTTTCGTCCCGAACCGATAGCCAGATTTCCTCTCCTCGCGGTTCGAACTCCATATGCAAAACGCCTTTTCCCGGCTTGAGTTGCTGGATTACCGCCAGTTGCTGAGTATCGATAATCTGAATGGTGTCGTTATCGGGTAGCGCAAAATTGACCCACACCTGGCGGCCATCAGGGCGTGCCATTACAAAAATTGGTTGCCCATGCACCTTGATACGACCCGCTTCCTGCCAGGTGCGCATATTGATAACCAGTACTTCATGTCGACCAACCGCAGGCACAAAGGCCAGATTACCGGCGACTGCCCACCCTTCCAGGTGGGGCATTTTATACACGGGTAACTTTTTCTCGCCCTTGCCGTAGTTGGGCAAAATTCGTTTTACCCCTGAGGATAGATTCCATAAATCCAGTAGCGCCATACCGTCTTCGCCAAATAAACCAGCAATGTAATAGCGACCATCAGGGGTAATTAATGCATCGTAAGGATTGCGGCCTATATTCTTGAATTTTTTGATCCCCGGGCTACTCCTGTCGGCCATATCCAGTACCCAGATTTCACCGGCGTCCCAGAGAGCGAAAACAAATTTTTGTCCCGGCGCATCGACCAGGCCGATTACTTTGGAGAGTTGTCGATCGGCGCCAAACGTAGCCGGAATATCGGCCACCAATTCGAGCGTTTCGGCATCAAATACCTTCACCCCGCCAGGGGTATAGTTCGACACGGCAACCAGTCGGCCATCCTGCGATATCGCACCACCAATACTGTTGCCAGATTGCAGCGTACGCGCGACGAGTTTTGCGCTTAAAATATCCACCTTACTCAATCCGCCGTCGCGACCAAATATATAGGCAAAACGTGCATCGCGTGAATAAACCACCGAGGCATGAGATAAATCCCCGAGTTGCGTAACACGACCAAGGCTGGTGTTGCCGCTGGTTTCTACAATTTGCAGACTGCCGCTGCCTCTTTCGATCAACACCCCCATATCCCCGGTGCCGCGAGCATAAGCATTTAAACTTAACAACAGAAAAAGCACCAACCAGTAACGCAAGCGACTCATTGCATTTCCTCCTGCAATAGCAGCGAAGCTAACCATCGTGCTTCAGCAGGCGATATCAGGGGACGCCAGGCCGGCATCGCTGTTCCGGGTCGGCCATCGAGTATAATCGTGCTGATATATTCAGCCGGCTTGCCCTGCAACGTCGATGGCAGTAGTGCGGGCCCGAGCCCACCTTTCATTGTCAGGCCATGACAGGAGCCACAGTCCTGGGTCAGGAGATTGCGTAAATTCTGCTGCCGGCTTGCAGAAATTCCTTCATCTGCACTAAGCGAAGCCGACAATATCAGGCTAAGCGCTAGCCATATCGAACGCGTCGTATTCACTATTTCCCTCGTTTGTTTCATATTTATACCGAAACCAGTCCAAATCGTGGCTTAGACTTACAACCTCACCAACTATAATTATTACCGGTGACTTTAAGCCTGCACGACGCACCGTTCCGGGTAATTCGAATAATGTAGATATGATCTTTTGCTGGCTTGCGGTAGTACCGCCGTGTATCGCCGCTGCCGGAGTTGTCGAAGCCAGGCCCGCATTAATGAGCTCGTCGCTAATAGTCTGCAAATTTGCCAACCCCATGTAAATAACCAGGGTACAGTCGGGATCGGCTATCTTATCCCAGTTAACATTTGTTTGTTCATCGTTAAAAAAATGCCCGGCGATAAAGCGCACACCATGATTCAGGCCGCGATGGGTGAGCGGAATTCCACAATAGGCGCTACAGCCCGCTGCTGCGGTGATGCCAGGGACGACTTCATACTCAATGTCGTGTTGCCTGAGAACCAGTGCCTCTTCGCCACCACGACCAAATATGTAAGGGTCCCCGCCTTTTAGTCGAACAACCCGGCGACCAGACTTTGCCAGGTTGATAATTGTTTGATTAATCTGATCCTGTGGCACGCAATGATTGCCAGCGGATTTACCGACTGAGATACGACTGACACCGCGAGGGATAAGATTCAATATTTCGGAACTAACCAGGCGATCGAAAACCACCACATCCGCTTTCTGTAGCAAGCGTAGCGCCTTGACCGTCATCAACTCGGCGTCACCAGGACCTGCACCAACCAGTGAAACGAAACCTTTGTTCATGATTAAAAATACCTGTCGTTATTACCGCTTTCTATTGTGTTCTCTCTACATTTTCAACAAAATTCAGAGATAGGCATAATTATTAAATGCCTGCAACTCGCTGTAATTGACCTAAGTCAACCACAACACAGTCCTGGGTCGGCTAAAATAATTCAGACTGGTCAATACCGTTATCGACAGTCACGAGGTGATATCTATGCATAAAAACACCCGCATGTTTGGAGTAGCTCTTCTCATTCTCACCCTCATTATCGCGGCGATCTTAGGCCTCATGGCGGGTCCTGCCAGCCCACTCACATGGCTGCTAATCGCGATACTGGTATTTATGCCATTCATCCACCGCAAACTGACAGCCCGACAATACATCACGTGGAAAGAGGGGTACAGTGTCGGTATCGATTCCATCGATATGCAGCACAAGAAACTCCTGAACCTGATAAACAACTTGCAGACGGCAGTCGACTTTTCGACTGGTGGGGCATTCGAACGTGAAACCCTTAACGAACTGGTTGATTACACCAAATCACATTTCAGCTACGAAGAAGGGTTAATGGAACAGCATGGTTATCCTGATTTCGAACCGCACAGGGAACAGCATCAGATAATGATCGTCAGGGTTGAAGAGTTACTGGCCGAGTATCAACAGGATAAAGATACCGCCATGAAGAATGCGACTATATTTCTCAGAGACTGGTTGATCAACCATATTAA
>CAZJEJ010000012.1:0-30769 GCA_964544945.1 uncultured Gammaproteobacteria bacterium
GCAAGGTGGTAGATGCGATCCTGGATGCTCAGGGCCTCTGTCACTGCCTGTTTATTGCCCAGATAAAAAAGGCTCTTGCTAATGAATTATGCCTGTTGAATCAGGATCATATAACGCTCTCGCCAACTGAATTACCCTATTCTATCCCGGATACTTAATGCTTCAGCACGATTTCCTAAAATGGCTAATACCTGTAGACACGATCAGGTTTCGAGATAAGACTCAATCTGGCACAGTATAGGGTCAACTTCCGTATAGTTGGTTAATATCCGGTGGTAGTGTCCGTCATGCTTCAGTATCAGGCTGGGAAAACTATCGATGCCAATCGACCTTGCTCGATTTATTTCTTTTAATAGTTGTTCCTGCGTCTCTGGCGCCATTAACTGGCTGGTAAAACGATCTGTATCGAGACCGATTTTTCTTGCTGCCTCGATTAAGGTTTGATTGTCTGATGGATTTCTGGCCTCCAGGTAATAAAACTTTTGAATCTGTTGAGTCATAATGACATCGTATTGATCGCCCTGCTCTCTCGCGGCAATCACAGCTCGACAGGCGGGATAAGTGGAGCGCCTCGGTTTGCATTGGCTCCAGAAGTCAAAATTAAATTGCACCCCGGGGATCGTCTGTCCGATTCTTTGCCAGGTTTGCTGCAGCATCATTTGCATGGGTTCGGGCATATCGTCATCTGAATCTGCTGCGAGGCCGCCGAGAAGACGCTCTATCTTCAACCCTGCCGGTAATTTTGCGAGTAAATTCCGATAAACCATGGAAAATCCCCAGCACCAGCTGCACATCGGGTCGTGACCATAAATCAGGACAGGGTTCATAATGCACCGGTAGGTTGTGAATTAACCAGCTCCTGAATGATGGTATCGCAGCTTTGAATCGAACTGATGCCAGCGACACTTTTCCCTGCCTGCCAGTAATCTCGCTTACCACTTTCATCCAACGATGACTTTTTAAGCTGCCAGATCGACTTCAATGCATAAATAGTACGCATCCAGTGTTTAGTGCGATGACCGGAGAGCATTAATCTGGCCAGCCAGCCGGACTTTAATCCACTACGCTTGATGTAGTCGGTATTGATCACCGAAACCGGGATACCGGTTATTCTCTCGGTTAGCACGATATCCTCTTCCTCGGCGTCGAGTATTGCCTGCTTGTATACCTGACTCGACAGACACTCCTGGCTGGCAATAAACCGGGTACCTAACTGGCAGGCTGCATACCCAATATCGAGCGCTTGTTGAAATCCACTTGAATCACCGATACCACCCGCGCAAACGAGTGGTACCTCAAGGTTCTTCAAATCATCGTATAACTGCCGGATATCTTTTTCACCCGCATGACCGCCCGCACGGTTATTTACACAGATCAACCCATCGGCGCCATTGTCGAGGCCAATTTTCGCCCATTTCAACTCGGTAACATCGTGGTAAACCAGTCCGTTGACCGCGTGGACACGTTTTGCCACCCAGTCAGGTTTGCCCAGCGAGGTAACAAAAAATCGAATGCCTTCCTCTAGCGCTATATCGATCCACTCTGACATGCGTTGCTGGTATTTCTGAGAAGATTTTTCAATTAAGGCATTCATGCCGATCGGCTTTTCGGTCAGTCTACGTATCAGGCGGATACCCTCACGAAAATCATGTCCATGAACGTAGGTCAAAGAGATCGGCTGTAATACACCAAGGCCACCGGCAGCAGAGACTGCCGCCACTAGCTCTGGATTACTGCAGGGGTACATCGGTCCGCCAATGACCGGATACTGGATGCCCAGGGTTTCAACAAAATTCTGCGCTGCAAACGGGAAACTATTTTCTGTCATAATTATTTTTTATACCCGAGCAGCCATTCTGCCCGCACTATTGTGACCACCTCTCCAGACTCATCGATAATCTCGGCACTTATCTCGAAGGCCGTGTTATCCTCGATACCCTCAGGCAAATCAAGCATGGCTTTAGCGGTTAATTTACCCCTGGCCTTCTTGATATACTCGGCCTTCAGGCTGAGGACGATGCCTCGCATATTATCGGACAGAGACGATATCACGGCCAGACCCGTGGCAATTTCACCCAGGTTAATCAGCGCAATCGCATGAATAGATTTCAAATGATTTCGCACCCTCCGTCGGTCACGTATCGAAACCCGAACCCTGCCCGGCTCCAGGCTTTCGACCAGGGGGTCGATAGTTCCACTGTAGGGAACCATCCAGCCAAGAACCAGGCTGAATAGCCTTGCTCCACCGGGTATTGGTTCGAGTCTTTGCCACCATTTGAGGAGGAAATTTTCAGGTGCGTTGATAACAGCGGTATTCATTGATCGGGTACTTACCAGTAGGATAGTATGGACAGATCGTCGGTCGATTCAGGTCGCATACTTTAACCCGCTAAACACCCTGAATACAAGGCGAGGTACTCAGGCTAATAGACTTGCGATGTGTTTCTTGAGTTCAATAGGTGAATGGGTTGATAATGGCGTATGGATATTAAATCTGACCGAGAAAAACTAACCAGGGCATTCGACCACATGGTCGAACATGTCAACCAGGCGATACACGACGCCGAGGAAGCACTCGCTCCTAGCGTCGATGAAATGGTGAACAATGCCCAATCAATAGCGCATGAGCTTTTTACCTTAACCAAAAAAGAGTCAGAACGACTTGGTAAAGCGTTAAAACGTGATATAAAAAGCGCCAATAAAACGCTCAATCAGCAGCGCAAGGAACTCAGGGAATGGCTCAGTTTTGACCTGACGCTGGTAGAAGATAAATTTGTCGAATTGATCGCCCAGGCCGCCGATAAAGCATGGCTTGATTTCCGCGATTTCGAAAATGAAGCTATAAACGCCAGCGTGTATCGAACTGGAGAAGTCTGTAGTGCCGGCACACTATGCTGCAGTAACTGCGCGCAAACCATGAATTTAACTAAAACCACTCATATCCCCCCCTGCCCAAAGTGCCATCACACTGAGTTTTATCGGGTAGTCTCCTGACGGTTAAATCCCCGATCCTGGAAATTCAAACCAGGCAACCTATTTTAAGGTAACCCTCCAACAAGGCACGTAAATCACCAGCGCCTTTGTACGGTTCACGGCCATCATGCCCGGGTAGCGGCAGCACATAAGGCATCCCCCACATTAGGGAATTTATTGCCTGAAATCAGTTGCTTGCCAGTTATTTTCCGTAAAACTGAGGAGTGCTAGTAAGCAGCACTAATTGCGGATGACGTTTGACCTGTTACCAGAACATATGTGGTAACGTCGAATTTTTTATATTTTAAGTGGACAGACTGATAATATGACGGGTATATCACTGTCGATTCGACGCGGTGAGGAATATGGGCTGGATAATCGAAAATTGGGTCTGGGTTCTGATAGGTATAGTATTTGTGGGCATGCATCTGTTCGGGCACGGTTGTCACGGCAAACACGATGACACTGGCAAGCCCAAAAACTCATGACACTTGCGAAGGACACGACATACTGAATCCAGGGCATGTTTACCAGGCGTTAAGAATAATTACCACTATCGGTTTTGTATAATGAGATCTACCAGCCTGCGAAACCACGAGGCCTGTAAATTTACAGCTTTCTCGAGCGAATATTAGCGGCATTCAAGTGTCTAAGAAGGTGGAGTTTCTCACGTCAGAACGAGCACGCAATGTTGGTTGACAAATTTCCGGGAAACTTCGAATAAAAAAGCTTGACCTGTACCTAACATACAGGTTTTACACTTGCTAGCAAGCGGCGGTAGCCTTAATTATTCATCACATATATTGGGGGTCACTAAATGTCTTCTAACCAGCAGAATACAAGCATGCCACAGCATGTCGTAGCTATGGGCCATCCAGTTATGCTACCAGATGACTGTTTTTCGAAAATTGGCGCTGAAATAATTTCAACCATTCTCACTGACTACCAGGGAGATATTGCCTTTCGACTCTGGGACGGTACCTTTATATACGGGACAATTGATGCGCGCTGTATTGTTTTTATCAAACAGCCTGGTGTGTTGCGTGACCTGATTTTACACCGCGATCTATTGCGACTCGCGGACAGTTATCTGACCGGCGCGATTCAAATAGACGGTGACCTCGAGTCCTTGTTCGACCTCAAGACGCACCTGCTCAATCTGGATCTGTCACTAGGCGCCCGGTTGCACCTGTTACGCCAGGCGCTGCGATTACCAAAGCAGGCTCGCAAAAAAACTACACGCAGCTGGCGCGCGAGCCGACGTGCGCATAGAAATTCCCCTGCGAGCATCGCCCACCATTACGATGTAGGTAATGATTTCTATCGGCTTTGGCTTGACCCGGAAATGGTGTACTCCTGCGCCTATTTCAACCATGCCGATCAACCCCTGGCCGAGGCACAGCAGGATAAACTGGATTACCTGTGCCGTAAGCTACGGCTTCAGCCGGGACAAACGCTACTGGATATCGGCTGTGGCTGGGGTGCACTGGCCCTATGGGCTGCACGCTATTACGGGGTGCAGGTACATGGCATCACGCTCAGCCAGGAGCAGTATCAGACCGCACGAACGCGGGTACAAACAGCCTGTCTGGAAGATCAGGTCAACATCGAGCTGCTAGATTACCGCGATCTGCCGGACGATGCGCACTATGACCGTGTGGTCAGCGTCGGTATGTTTGAGCATATCGGGGTTAATAATTTTGCGACCTACTTCGGTACCGTTCGACGCGTATTAAAACCTGGTGGACTATTTCTCAATCACGGCATCACCAGTGAGACTGGTTGGCAGCGCACACCACTGACCCGCTTCATGAACCGCTATATCTTTCCCGATGGCGAACTGGCACGTATTAGTGACGTGACCGACGCAATGGAACGCGCTGGTTTCGAGCCCCTGGATGTCGAGAGCCTGCGACGACATTATGCGCTGACCCTGAGAAGCTGGGTAGCCGCTCTTGAAGCAAAGCGTGAAGAGGCTATCGAGTATTCCAGTGAAGTTACTTACCGTTTATGGCGACTATATATGACTGGCTGCGCCTATTATTTCGATGAGGGAAGTATCGGTCTTCACCAGGTACTGGCCGGCCACAAGCATGCGCGCCAGCCGGTTTCCCTCAGGCGGGATGATCTTTACACATCGGATGACCCTGTGGATCGCGACGGGTATAGCAAGTCCTGGCAGGAGAAATAGAATGAACACGAAAGATGATAATAATCGTCGTCGTTTCCTGATAGCCGCTACCGGCGTGGTAGGTGGGGTGGGCGCCATCGCCGTCGCCCTGCCCTTTATTTCATCCATGAATCCAAGCGCACGAGCGTACGCTACCGGTGGGCCGGTGCGAGTCGACATAAGTAATCTGATTGTCGGGCAGCAGATTACGGTAAAATGGCGAGGCCAGCCGGTCTGGATTTTGCGGCGTAGCCCACAAATGCTGAAAAACTTAAGTACCACCGAATTCCGCGAATACCTGAGAGATCCGGATTCAGCGGTAGAAACTCAGCAACCCGGTTATACGCAGAACGAATATAGATCGATAGAATCAGAATATTTAGTCGCAGTCGGTATTTGTACCCATTTGGGTTGCGTGCCAACATTCAGACCGGATATAGCCCCTACAGACCTGGGTGCCGACTGGCGTGGAGGTTATTTCTGCCCCTGTCACGGTTCCCGGTTTGACCTGGCTGGTCGGGTCTATAAGGGTGTGCCAGCCCCAACCAACCTGGTCATACCACCCTACCGGTTTGCCTCAACCGAAGAAATCGTGGTTGGAGAGGATATGGTGGACGCCTGAAGCGACGGTTTATGCTCGATGGTCATTTGGCAGGCTAGAAAATAAACGAATAGGTAAGATCAACCCAGTTATCCCATCCGCCTTTCTTAGCCCCGGTATAATTTTGGAGGTGGATCAGGGAGCCTCTGACTAATTCTGAACGTCAGGGAATTCGCCAGTTTAACCCCCCGCGGCGATCAAGCTCGCATTGCCTCCAGCTGCAGTGGTATCAATGCATAAATGTCGTTCGATGACTAATCGTTCCAGTGCATTGGTCTCGCTAATCAAGGGAATTAGTACCCCTTCGCGCCTGGCCAGCGCCCGCCGATAAACCGTCAATGTATCCGCTTCAGCCTGGCTCATCACTGCGTCAAACCCGGTTAACTGCTCCAGGGTTTCGTTATCCAGGTTACCGTCGACACCGGCTGCAGGTAAATCAAACCTGGTGAATTCATCGAGTAAATCGGTAATTCCACCACAAATAATAACTACCGCATTACCTTGTGAAAGCGCCAGTATGGCCTGCGTCAATGCGACTGGTTTGGTAGGCCCCAGGCAAAGAATCACACCACGGGGATGGCACGACAGGCGATTGATCTCTCCGGTAGGACCTGGCATGTTTTCTATGGTGTCCGAATATTGAAGATTAAGATCCAGGTTAAATGCATCAATAATGCCTGAAATCGATTTCCCGAGGTTAGGGGTTCTGCCGCTGTAAGAAGAAGACAGGTGATCGATCGCCATCTGTATATTATCGGGTTTGATAGCCTGTGATGATTCAGTTGCAAGGAGCTTGCCGGGAAGCTTTCGAAAACGAGGGAGATAAGACGGCCCGCCTGCTTTTGGTCCGGTACCTGATAATCCTTCGCCACCAAATGGCTGGGTGCCGACGACCGCACCAATTTGATTGCGGTTAACGTAGATATTACCCGCCCTGATGCGCTCGACCATTTGTTCGACCCTGTTATCTACCCGGGTATGAATGCCAAAAGTGAGACCAAATCCACTGGCATTAATTGCATCCACTACCTGGTCTATCTCATCGGCTGCAAAAGTTGCCACATGCAATACTGGCCCAAATATTTCTTCTTCCAGTTGTTCGATACCATCTAGTCTGATGACAGTCGGTGCGACAAACAAACCTTGCTCAGGTACTGGTACCTGCTTGAGCAAACGTCCCCTGTCAGCCATGGTGCGACAATGATTTTCAATCCTGGATTTTGCCGCCTGGTCGATAACGGGCCCGACATCGGTCTCCAGCAACCACGGATCACCTATCTTAAGTTCATCCATTGCACCGAATAGCATTTCGAGTAATTTATCAGCGACTTCCTTTTGTATATACAACATACGTAAAGCCGAACAACGTTGACCAGCGGTTTGAAATGCCGAAGTCAGTACATCTCTCACTACCTGTTCGGGGAGTGAGCTTGAATCCACGATCATCGCGTTCAACCCCCCTGTTTCGGCTATTAAAGGGGCGTCTGGCGCCAAATGCTGTGCCATATTTCGATTAATGTGTTGAGCAGTCGCAGTCGATCCTGTAAAGCAGACGCCTGCGATACGATGATCGGAAGTAAGCGCGGCACCGACTCTCGCGCCTGTCCCTGGCAATAACTGGATCGCTGACTCAGGGAAACCAGCTTCATGCATCAAGCTTACCGCACGCATAGCAATCAGGCTGGTTTGCTCGGCAGGTTTTGCTATCACGCAATTACCGGCCGCCAGCGCGGCCAGGATCTGGCCACTAAAAATAGCGAGCGGAAAATTCCAGGGCGAAATACAGACGATCACCCCCCGGGCTACACCTTTGGAATCGATACGAGCGGCTTCGGATGCATAGTAGAGGGCAAAATCGACCGCTTCACGAATTTCACCGACTGCGTCTAACCACGTTTTTCCGGCCTCGCGTGCAGCAAGTGCAAAAAGTTCCTCAGCGTTCGCTTCGTACAGGTCGGCAAGTTGCTTCAGGCAGGCTGCCCGTTTTGATACCGGTGTCTGGGTCCAGGTATGAAAGCCACCGAGTGCGTTTTGAATCGCAGATTCGATATCAATCTTAGCAGATTCCGTTACCTGTCCAACCAGGTCGTCGCTTTTGGCGGGATTATAGACCGCACTGGTTTCACCGCCGGTAGGTTTGGAGCCAATTAAGGGCCCGGCTTGCCAAACTGTAGTTCGAAATGCCTCTCGCCGCAGATCAATTTGGCCTACAACTTTTAAATCTGTGATATCCCAACCCTTAGAATTACGTCGCTGCCTTCCATAAATTTTTGCCGGTACTGGGATATTCGGGTTGCTTACCGTTTCACCTGGTGCTAACACCTGTGCGAAAGGGTCCCGTGCGATTTCCTCCGGAGCGATACTGGTATCTACAATTTGATTCACGAATGAACTATTAGCACCGTTTTCAAGTAGGCGACGTACCAGGTAGGCGAGTAAATCCTCGTGTTCGCCGACCGGAGCATATATGCGGCAACGAGCTTTTTGTTCGCGTACCACAAAATCGAAAAGCGACTCACCCATACCGTGTAGTCGTTGAAATTCAAAATTATCGTCACCCTTTGCCAGTTCGAGAATCGCTGCGACCGAATGAGCATTGTGAGTCGCAAATTGTGGGTAGATACGATCTCGCATATCGAGCAGTTTTTTAGCACAGGCCAGGTAAGATACATCCGTATTTACCTTGCGCGTAAAAACCGGATAATCGGCAAGCCCGAGAACCTGAGCACGTTTAATTTCTGTATCCCAGTAGGCTCCCTTTACCAGTCTCACCATGATTTTCCGATCGAGTCGATTAGCAAGCTCGTAGGTCCAGTCAAGCACAGGTATTGCGCGGCGGCCAAACGCCTGTATCACGACGCCAAATCCATCCCATCCCTTTAAGGCAGGATTGCTCAGTACGCTTTCGATTACATCGAGGGAAATATCGAGTCGATCGGCTTCTTCGGCATCGATGTTAAAGCCCATATTAGCCGAACGAGCGAGAACCGCGAGCGAGCTCGTACGCGCGACCAATTCAGACATAACGCGTTCGTGCTGACCTATTTCGTAGCGTGGATGCAGGGCGGATAATTTTATCGATATGCCTGGATTGCAGCGAATATCCCGATTGCCACATATTGGAGCCAGTGCGGTAATCGCATCGGAATATGCGAGGTGATATTGCCTGGCATCCTTATCGGTACGTGCTGCTTCGCCGAGCATGTCGTAGGAATAGGTATAACCCTTTGCCTCTAGTTCCCTTGCTCGTTTGCTGGCTTTTTTGATATTGGTACCCAGTACGAAATGCCGACCTAGTTCTTTCATTGCCTGGGCAACCGCATTGCGTACCAGGGGTTCACCCAGGCGCTTGACTAACTTCTGGAGCGTTGTCTTCAAACCTTTTTCATCCGCAGGTGCTATCACTTTTCCAGTCAACAGTAATGCCCAGGTTGAGGCATTTACTAGCGGTGATTCAGAGTGCCCGAGGTGCTCGCCCCAATTCCCTGGCGATATTTTGTCTTCGATCAATTCATCGATTGTTTGCGCATCCGGTACACGCAGCAATGCCTCTGCCAGACACATCAATGCAACGCCTTCCCTGGTAGTCAAACCATACTCTGCGAGGAAGTTTTCCATCATCCCTGGTGATCCGGATCGTCGGACTGTTTTGATTAATTCAGCCGCTCTTTCACTAATATCCAGGCGTTCGGCTGTTGAGATGTGCGAATCACTAACCAGTTCTTTAATTAACTGGTATTCGTCTAACAGATAATAGTCACGAATTTTTAGACGCAAGTTGTCGGTCGACAATAGCGGTATTGCCCTACGTATTTCAGGTTTCATCGATGGAAATATTGTTTAAGCGTTGGGTAATATACTACCACTATAGATGGCGTAAATATCACGCGATTTATTGATCAAAGTTCTTGCTGCGCAAACGATCAAACTCGGGGGTTTCAAGATCCGCGGGGTCCAGTAATCCTGGCAGGGCACGATAAAGATCGCGAAACAATTTTTCTCCCGCAACGTCAATTACATAAGTCGTAATCCATTTGGCATCTTTCGCACCCATTTGCGCGGTGATGTGATCACCCAGTAAGCGTAAGAAAACGAAGCCAGGACCTTCTTGTTTATTGATTTGACAGCTCGAATATTCGCTAATTCGGTTGTTTAGAGTCTGCAAAAATGAAGCAATATAGTCACCCGCCCCATCGGTTTCCCGGCGATTATCCTGCATGATACCGGCCAGGTGTAAACCCGTTGTTGTGATCAACGATTTACGATATTTCAACTCGAAGCTATCGAACAGGAAACGATCAACGAGCTGGATCAGGTAAGCGGCATATTCGGTGATTACATCCAGTCGTTGAGAACCGCTATCGGTTTGAAAGCCCTCATTTTCAAGGTCAAGTAAACCTTGCCCACTGAATTGCCATATATTAAAACTGATCGCGCTGCTGACGTCTTCAAGGCTACGCACCTTTTTTGTATTGCTCCAGCCGGTTTTTATTCTAGCCACGATTTAACCCGGTTAATTGAAAAGACTGACCGCCCATATCCGCACTGTTATTTTCGCTTATTATATTAACGGTTTTTTTCACCCTGAACCTCAAGTTATGCATGATTGTAAAGGAAGGTACTGGGCGAAATCTAAGCATTATTATAGTCGATAACAGGTCAATTGCTGGATATCCCAATAACGGGGTCTGGCGCTATTGCAGCCCTTGTTAAATCAACTACACTACCGTTAACAATAATCTGGCTACTATCGGGATTTGGGCCAAATAGGAGAAAGTTATGGCTTCAACATGGTATCAACAACTTCAAAAGGGTATCGGTGAGCGACGAAAGCTGCAGAAACTCAGGATAAGTGATATCACATTTTCTAACACCTACCAGAACGAGCTGGCGGTTAGCGACGCCCTGTATGATCTCGATGTGCTAACCACGATGAAAAAAAATACGGTGCGAGCTCGCCTGATGCAAATCGAAAAACACGGGGGAAGTTACTCGGTCAAGCTATACACGTTGAAAGATTCAATTCCATTGTCGCAATCGATGCCTATTTTAGAATCAATGGGTTTAAATGTATTAGTCGGCCGGCCTTATAGAATTACGCTTGGGCGTAGAATTTTCTGGATGCACCACTTTACCCTTGATCGTGCCGACAGTATTTGCGAGGTTGACTGTGAAAAAATCCCTCGCTATTTCAGCGAGCTATTTGAGAGCGTGTGGCATCAAAGATGCGAAAAAGACGCATTTAATCACCTGCTGTTCAGCGCCTGTATCAAGGCAAGAAATATTCAGATTATCCGTGCCTATGTTATTTATTTGCATCAAATCCGATTTCCGCACAGTCGTAGCTATATTATCGAAACCCTGAATACTTATCCCGAAATCACACTCCTGCTGGTTAAATGCTTTTTACACAAGTTCGACCCTGAAAAAACTAAGATCGATTCCTACAATAAAATTATAGAAACCATTGATGAAAAGCTGCAGGGTATAGAATCTCTAGACCACGATAGAATTTTTAGACGCCTGGTTAATTTGATTCAATCGACTGTACGTACCAACTATTTCCAGCATTCTGGTAACGATAACAGCTGCATCAGCTTCAAGCTAGATTCTAGCAACATTATAAAACTCCCTAAACCAGGCCCTCGATTCGAAATATTCGTCTACTCTCCACGCTTTGAAGGGATACACCTGCGTGGAGGGCTAGTCGCACGCGGTGGCATACGCTGGTCTGACCGCAAGGAAGATTATCGAACTGAAGTACTGGGTTTGATGAAAGCACAAATGGTCAAGAATGCTGTCATAGTTCCGGCCGGATCAAAAGGCGGTTTTATCACCAAACAGATCTCAGATTTGCCTGCCGCGGAAATTTACGCCGAAGTACGGGCCTGTTATTCATTATACATCAATGCATTGCTTGATCTCACCGACAACCTGGTGAACCAGGAAATCATTCATCCTGTACACACAGCAGTATACGATTCTACCGACCCCTACCTGGTCGTGGCGGCCGATAAAGGGACTGCTGCATTTTCCGACGTTGCGAATTCGATCGCCCGGAAACACGATTTCTGGCTCGACGATGCATTCGCCTCGGGCGGTTCGCAAGGCTACGATCACAAGAAAATGGGTATCACCGCCCGGGGGGCATGGGAATCTGTGAAGCGACATTTTCGTGGACTCGGCAAAGACATTCAAAACGAAGCTTTTAGCGTGATGGGCATCGGGGATATGTCTGGCGATGTGTTTGGCAATGGCATGTTGCTGTCACCTTGTATACAACTGGTTGCTGCATTTAATCACCTGTATATCTTTATCGACCCTAACCCGAATATCAAAAAATCATTCCAGGAACGCCAACGACTATTTGCCTTGCCTCGATCTAGCTGGAGTAACTATAACCAGTCACTCATTAGCAAAGGTGGCGGTGTATATTCACGTAAGGCCAAAAAAATCATCCTCACCCCGGAGATTCAGCTTCTAATCGATTGCGAAGAGGATCATTTAACGCCTAACGAAATGATCGTTTATTTGCTCAAGGCGCGAGTAGACCTGCTCTGGAACGGAGGTATCGGTACCTACATAAAGGCCTCTAATGAAACCAATACGGCGGCTTCAGATAAAAGCAATGATGAAATACGAATCGACGGCAACCAGGTACGCGCCAAATCAATCGGTGAAGGGGGGAATCTGGGTTTGACGCAGAGAGGCCGTATCGAATATGCCCAGTCAGGTGGCCTTTTGTACACCGATTCAATCGATAACTCTGCCGGGGTAGACTGCTCGGATAATGAAGTCAATATCAAAATACTGCTATCACAAATAGTGAAAGAAGGTCGCTTAAGTCGCGAGGAACGAAATGCTCTATTGATTGAAATGACCGATGAAGTCGCAGAACACTGCCTGTCCAATAATTATCTGCAGACACAGGTTATCGACAGTATTGAGCAGCAAGCGGTGGAAAAAATGCACGAACATGCTCGGTTTATGCGCCACCTGGAGCGTGAAGGCATCTTAAATCGGAAGCTGGAAAATTTACCCGGCAATGAAGAAATAACGACACGTATTACTCAAAACAAGGGTTTAACGCGCCCAGAATTATCGATACTTTTGTCTTATAGCAAGTTAACCTACAAGAACGCTTTGTTAAATTCTTCGTCACTATCGGAAGACTGTTACAACCAACTGCTACTGGAATATTTTCCGACGATATTGCGCAAAAAATATACCGATGAAATTTTGCGACATCCTTTGCGCAAGGAAATAATCGCAACCCTGTTAAGCAATAAAATATCTAATAATATCGGTATTGGATTTGGATTTCGAATTCGCGAAGAAACCGGAGCCACTATCGAAAATGTTGCCAAAGCCTATGTCGTCTGCGCGGAAATATTCGAACTCGACGATACATGGCGTGCTCTCGAAAAACTGGATAACGTGGTAAAGGAGCCTTACCGATACCAGTGTTTTAGAAAGGTTAGCGGCCTGGTAGAACGTTCGATCAGTTGGTTATTGCGCAATAAAAGTGCAAATTTTGACGTCAGCTATTTAATCGAGCGATATCATGCTGATATAAAAATCCTCAATAAAGTGATTTCCAAAGTCCTCATCGGTCAATCCCGTAAAAATTATATAGCGGCTCGTAAACAATTTCTCAAATACAAACTACCAGCCTCGCTGGCGCAGGAACTGGCCGATAAAACATTCCTGGCGTCCGCATTCGATATAATAGAAATCAAGAGTAATCTAAACAGTAGTACCAAATTAACTGCCAAACTTTTTTATTCATTGTCCGAACGCCTGCAATTACACTGGATTCGAAATGCCATCTCTCAAACCATTGTTCGAAATCACTGGAATCAATTGGCGATTGTTAGCTTGCGTAACGATTTACACGCAAATCAGCGTAATTTAACCGAGCTGGTCTTGCAGTCGGTGAAAAACAGACGTCATACGACCAAAGCACTTAAATCATGGGGGCGGGATCATTTGGAGAGCTTAGAGCGCTACGATCGCGTAATCAGTGAATTAAGCGCATGGCAAGGCGTGGACTTTCCCGCGACCAGTGTGGCTGTGTCGGAAATCAGGCGACTCGTATCTGTCACGCAACAAAACCACCAATAGATTAGCCTGGCTCAGTTATCAGGTTAGCGGTGATCAAAATCGGACTAAATATAACTGACAGGTAACCGGGTGGTATATTTTATTTCTTCCATGGCAAAGCTAGAACTAATATCTGAAAAATCGGCCAGGGTAATCAAATGTTTATAAAATGCGTCAAAAGCCTTCATATCGGGTACGACAATTCGTAATAAATAGTCTATTTCACCACTCAGTCGATAAAATTCCATAATTTCAGGTATGTCTTTTATGCTGTTGGAAAAATTATCTAACCACCCTGGATTATGTTGATTTGTTTTCACCATAACAAATACAGTTAACCCGACATTCAACTTTTCCGGATCCACCAGTGCTACTCGGCCTTTGATGATGCCTGATTTTTCCATCGCCTGAATACGGCGCCAGCAAGGAGTGGTAGACAAGCCGACCTGTGCGGCAATTTCACTCACTGCTGCAGTGCAATCTCGTTGTAAAATAGTTAGTATATTTTTATCTAAAGAGTCCATAAGCCAATAGTATTATATTGCATATATTTTAATGTTTATAGAATAATATACCTTTAATGAAGCAATTATAAGCAATATTAACACAATAATTTCTTCTTTATTATGAAATAATGGGCGTTGCAGGTTGAGATATGCCCAAAGCTAAGGTGAGAAGCCCTACTGGCTTAAATTAGTCTTAAAGTTCCAGTGATCTATTTCGTATCAGTTATCCCAATTGGAACCTTTTACTTTAGAAAATATTCGTTATGAATTTAGAAAATTATTTTAAACAGTTTAGGCATAATGTGATTGGTATCGATCTCGATCACGCAGGCCATAGAATCCTTTATGCCGACTGGACAGCAAGTGGTCGATTCTACCGACCGATAGAAGATTTTATGACCAATAGAATTGGTCCATTGATTGCCAATACCCATACCGAAGCAAGTTTTACCGGTTGCACGATGACAAATTTGTATTACCAGGCTCGACAGGTAATCAAAAAACACTTAAATGCCAGCGAGGATGATGCGCTTATTTGTGCGGGTGCGGGTATGACCGCCCTGGTGAATAAATTTCAACGTATCCTGGGTCTAAAAGTCCCAGAAAAATGGGCGGAGCGAATTGAAATCAAGGAGTGTGAAAAACCGGTGGTATTTATTACCCATATGGAGCATCACTCTAATCAAACGACCTGGGAAGAATGTGCGGTAACGGTAGTTCGTATCCCCGAAGACGATACGGGTTTACCCGATGCTGAAGCGCTAGGCAGATTACTAATTGAGTATAAGGACAGGCCGTTAAAAATCGGTACCTTTACCGCCTGCAGCAACGTTACCGGTATCAAAACAGACTATAAGAGTCTCGCTCGTATTATGCATCAGAATGATGGCTACTGTTTTATCGATTTTGCTGCTTCTGCACCTTACGTGGATATAGATATGCATCCGACAGACCCTTTAGAGCGACTAGATGCGGTAATGTTTTCGCCGCATAAATTCTTAGGGGGCCCAGGCAGCTCAGGTGTTTTGGTTTTTAACAATAAGTTGTATAGCAACAAAATACCAGACCACCCAGGCGGAGGAACGGTAACCTGGACAAACCCCTGGGGCGAACATCACTTTTATGACGATATAGAAGTCAGAGAAGATGGCGGCACTCCAGGCTTCTTGCAAACCATTCGTACCGCGTTGTCGATAAAACTAAAAGAGCAGATGGGAACAGACAAAATTCGACTCAGAGAAGAACAACTGGTTGATATTTTATTTGAAGAATTAGGTAATATTCCGTCCCTGGAAATATTGCACAGCCAGCATAAAAATCGTTTATGCATAATTTCTTTTTATGTACCAGATATTCATTTTAATTTGATCGTCAGACTACTTAGCGATCGATTTGGAATTCAGACTCGTGGCGGTTGTTCCTGTGCGGGAACCTATGGACACATTCTTTTGGGGGTCGATGAGGCTACCTCGCAGGAGATTACCTGTCAGATTGACGAAGGCGACTTGAGCCGTAAGCCGGGCTGGGTGAGAATTTCGATGCATCCAACCTCAACAGATGAAGAAGCGCGGTTTATCGCCAGTGCAATTGGGCAGATTGTGAAGAATGCCAGCGAATGGGAACTGGATTATCATTTTGATGCCACTGTTGGGGATTATTTGCCGAAAAAAGAAGAACCGTTGGTTTTGAGTCTGGACGATTTCCAAATCCAGTAATAACCGTGGAAAGTAACCTGTTAATCATCCTGGATTAATCGCTGTTCAGGAATCAGACGGCTGGTATCGGTCACACAGCATAGTAGTTATCAGAGAGAGCGGTAGTGCAGCAGCAGATGATAGTTTAGGTATTTTCCTATCGTTCGACCGGAATTCATAACCGAGTAATCTATTTCGTCATACCCCGATTGATTTCCGCTTTCCCCAGTACCATGGAGCATAATTAAGTTCCGATGAAATTGAGCCCTGTCCTGGCCTTCTCAGTATCATGATCTACTAGTAAACTCCCCTTACATGACAAGATTTCAAGATAGGTTTGACAGCCTCGTATGGGAGATCGTAGCCGGTATTCCAGCCGGACAGGTGATGGCTTATGGCGAGGTCGCCAGAGTTGCGGGGTTTCCTCGTTATTCGCGTATGGTCAGTGGTGCGATGGAGCGATCACCCGAACCCCTGCCATGGTTTCGCGTAGTGCGATCGAATCGAACCCTGGCTTTCGAGCCAGGGTCGAAGTCATACCGGAGGCAGGCGCATTTGCTGAAACAGGAAGGTGTTCGGTTTGATGGCCTCAAGGTAATTACAGTAAACTTGACCGAAGACCTGGACAAAATGCTTTGGGGGCCACAGGATTAATATACATGGAACCCAATAATCAGATAAGCGGAGTACAACATGACCAAATATGACTATGACCTGATCGCAATAGGTTCAGGTAGCGGCGGACTCTCGGTAGTAGAACGCGCAGCCAGTTACGGACAGAAATGCGCGGTGGTAGAGCATGGAAAAATGGGGGGTACCTGTGTCAACGTCGGATGTGTTCCGAAGAAAATTATGTGGTTTGGCGCCAATATGGCCCATACGATTAACGACGCTAAAAGCTATGGCTTCAAAGTCGATAACCGGGGATTCGACTGGGCTTATTTGGTAGAAAAACGCCAGGCTTACATTGCCGGTATCAATAGCTGGTACCACGGGTATCTCAGGGATTTAAATATCGACGAGCTAAGGGGAACGGCAAAGTTTCTCGATTCTCATTGCATAGAAGTAGATGGTAAAGGTTATTCGGCCAATCACATTGTGATTGCTACTGGGACCAGGCCCGAGGTGCCGGATATACCTGGCGCCGAGCATGCAATCACTTCCGATGGCTTTTTTGCACAAGAATCGCGCCCAGACTATGTGGCTATTGTAGGCTCTGGATATATTGCGGTCGAACTTACCGGAATGCTCAACTCGCTAGGTAGCGAAGTGACAATGTACCTGAGAAAATCACATGTATTAGGTGAATTCGATCGTCTGCTGCAAATTAAGCTTTTCGACCAGCTACAAAAAACAGGGGTTATTCTAAAGACCCAAACTCAGATTAAGCGCATAAAGAAGGAAACCAACGGTAGCCTGATTGTCGAAGATACAAATGGAGACTCACAGGCAAACCTCGATCAGGTGCTATACGCGATAGGGCGTCGTCCTGACTATAGCGAATTGCAGATCGAAAATTCTGGTGTTGAACTGAATAACCGAGGATTTATTAATACCGACCTGTTTCAAAATACGAACCAACCACATATTTTTGCGCTCGGTGATATTACCGGTCGTGCTCCTCTGACACCGGTCGCTATCGCCGCAGGACGTCGCCTCGCTGATCGGTTATACAATAACCAGGTGCAACGTCACCTTGATTATGAAAATATTCCCACTGTCGTATTTAGTCACCCGCCTATTGGTGCAATAGGGCTAACCGAAGAGGAAGCGTTAAAACAATTTGGCGATCAGGTCAGGGTATACCAGACCGAATTTACTGCTATGTATTACGCGATCTGCGAGCACTCGGTATCAACAGCGATGAAGCTTATTTGCCTGGGAGAGGAAGAAAAGATCATCGGTTGTCACATCATTGGCCCCGGTGCAGATGAAATGTTACAGGGTTTTGCAGTTGCAATTCGAATGGGAGCTACAAAAAAAGACTTTGACGATACCGTTGCAATCCATCCTACCAGCGCCGAAGAACTCGTTACGATGCGTTAGTGGTTTTTATGCAGATAAATGGCATGAATGGTGCTCTTAATCTTCGGTGAGAAGGATCGGGTATTTTTACTTTGACACAGAAACCTGAAGCTGATGAGGATTTGTTTAATGAATAAACCTGGCGCAACGGGAGTGACCCGCATTGTCAATGCAACGGTTTATTCCTTACAGGGGCTGCGTGCCGCTATCAGATACGAATCGGCCTTTCGTCAAGAATTATTTTTGGTAGTGGTACTGGTCCCGGTGGCGTTGTGGGCAGGTAACACTGCTATTGAATATGGGATGCTGATCGGTAGCCTTTTGATAGTACTAATCGTGGAACTGCTCAACTCGGCGATCGAATCCGTGGTGGATCGGATCGGAAGTGAGCATCATGAACTGGCCGGACGCGCCAAGGATTTAGGCTCTGCAGCAGTAATGCTTAGCCTCCTGATGGCCTGTGTTGTGTGGGGCGCTATCCTGATATTTTAGTCCTGGTATCAATACCCCGTCGAAAAAATAATTCTGCCCGCCGGCACCTCCGCCGATGCGTGTATTTCAGTCGATGTGTCCCTGTTGCGAGCTTTATCGAGGCAATTTCTTCCCCGTGGTTTTAAAAACCTAGAACATCCTGCATGTTGTAGAGGCCACGATCTTTTTGCGATATCCAGTGACTAGCCCGAATGGCGCCATTGGCGAAGGTCATTCGACTAGAGGCTTTATGAGAAATTTCAATACGTTCGCCGTCGGCAGCGAATAGTACCGTGTGTTCACCGACTATGTCGCCAGCCCGAATGGTTTCGAAGCCTATAGTCTGGCGCTGCCTTGCTCCGGTTTGACCTTCGCGACCGTAAACCGCGCAGCTTTCCAGATCACGTCCCAGGGTTTCGGCAATCACCTGCCCCATTTTAAGTGCGGTGCCGGAAGGCGCATCGACTTTATGGCGGTGGTGAGCCTCAATTATTTCTATATCGACCGTATCGCCTAATACACTCGCTGCGGTCTGCAATAACCGCAGGCAAAGATTAACCCCGATGCTCATATTAGGCGCATACACGATAGCAATACTCTTCCCGGCGTCACGTAATTTTTGCTCCAGGGCCAGGTCGCAGCCAGTTGTACCTATCACCATTTTCTTTTTGTTATCAAGGCAAAAATCAAGATAAGTGGCGGTAACTGTTGGGTGGGTAAAATCGATTAAAACATCAAATTTGTCAGCATCCAGAGAGTCGGAAATTAATACGTTTTGAGCTTCTATACCAGCAACGAGGCCTGCATCCGAACCCATCAGGGAATTGTCCGGTTTTTCGACTGCCTGTTTCAGAGTCGTGCCATCGAAAGCCTGGCAAGCTTGTACCAGGTGCCGGCCCATTCGACCGGCCGCTCCCGCGATAGCTATTTTCGTCATATCCAGGGTCTCAGGATTTTATATCTTCGAAAAACTTCTTCATACTATCTACCCACGATTTTTCGTTGGGGCTATGTTTTTTTACCGCTTTACCCATCGATTTTCCAAACACTTCGAGCAACTCCTTTTGCTCAGCATTGAGTTTAACCGGTGTTTCCACAATTATTCGACAAATTAAATCTCCTGTCGAACCCCCTCTAACCGGTTTGACACCTTTGCCACGCATCCTAAACGACTTATGCGTCTGTGTGCCAGGGGGAATTTTGAGATTTAAACGACCACTTAAACTCGGCACTTCGAGCTCTCCGCCCAGTGCAGCTGTAATAATGCTGATTGGCACTTCGCAATACAGATCCGCGTTATCACGCTCGAAAATTGGGTGGGGTTTTACGTGCATTTGCACATACAAATCGCCAGATGGTGAACCCGCTTCTCCTACTTCACCCTCACCACTCAAACGAATTCGATCGCCATTATCAACACCGGCAGGTACTTCGACGGAAAGCGATTTGTGTTCCTTCACTCTCCCTGCGCCATGACAGGTATTACAGGGGTTTGTAATGATGCTGCCCTCGCCCCGGCAATTAGGGCAAGTCTGCTGAACCGAGAAAAACCCCTGTTGCATCCGAACCTGGCCATGCCCACCGCAAGTATTGCATGTTTCGGGAGAACTACCTTCGCGCGCACCGGTGCCAGAACAAGCGGTACAGTGCTTCATGGTCGGAACCCGAATTTTCACCGTGGTGCCTGCGACCGCGTCTTCAAGACTCAGTTCGAGGTTATACTGAAGGTCCGCACCCTTATGTACTCGTGACCTGGAGCCACCGCCAAAAATATCGCCAAAAATATCGCTGAATGCGTCGCCAAATCCATTACCGCCAAATCCGCTTCCAGCAGACTGCTTAACCCCAGCATGACCAAACTGATCGTAGGCAGCGCGCTTGTTTGAATTGGAGAGAACGTCGTAGGCTTCCCTGGCCTCCTTGAATAACTTTTCAGTTTCCTCGTCGTCCGGGTTTCTATCTGGATGGTATTTCATCGCGAGGCGCCGAAAGGATTTTTTCAAATCAGCTTCCGTTACAGATCTGGATACGCCCAGAACTTCGTAATAATCTCTTTGTGGCATATATTCTCAGGTCCAAACGACGAAAAACCCGATCCGCCAGAAACAGACCAGGTTTTGCACTCGTATTTTTACTTCTTGTCTTCTTCCTTCACTTCTTCAAACTCAGCGTCTACCACATCGTCATGCGCATCTCCTGGCTCGGTTGTCGCATTGGCATCAACCGGCTCAGCTCCCTCGGCATTGGCAGCATAGGCTTTTTCAGCCAGCTTGCTCGAAGCCTCGGCCAGCGCCTGGGTTTTGCTTTCGATCTCTGACTTATCGGTTCCTTTCATTGCTGTTTTAAGCGAAGCAATTGCCGAATCAATAAGGGTTTTGTCCTCGGCTTCGACCTGCTCACCGAGATCCTTTAGTGACTGCTCGGTTGCATGTATCAGCGCATCGGCCTGATTGCGGATTTCAACCATTTCACGATGTTTACGATCTTCATCGACATGCGCTTCGGCGTCCTTGATCATCTTTTCGACTTCATCGTCTGATAGACCACTGGATGCCTTGATCACGATTTTCTGCTCCTTGCTGGTCGCCTTGTCTTTTGCCGATACGTGTAAGATACCGTTTGCATCGATGTCGAAAGTGACTTCGATTTGTGGCACACCACGATGGGCTGACGGGATTTCAGATAAATCGAATCGGCCCAGAGACTTATTCGCTGTCGCAATTTCACGCTCACCCTGTAATACGTGGACCGTTACAGCAGTCTGGTTATCTTCCGCGGTAGAAAAGGTTTGCGATGCCTTGGTCGGAATCGTAGTGTTTTTCTCGATCAACTTGGTCATCACGCCACCGAGTGTCTCGATTCCAAGAGAAAGTGGTGTCACGTCGAGCAACAATACATTCTTGACATCACCACCCAGGACACCGCCCTGGATTGCGGCACCGCAAGCAACGGCTTCATCTGGGTTTACGTCGCGACGAGGCTCTCTGCCAAAAAAGTTTTTAACGACTTCCTGTACCTTGGGCATACGGGTTTGTCCGCCGACCATGATCACGTCGTCGATATCAGAAACCGAAACATCGGCGTCTTTAAGCGCTACTTTTAACGGGTCTATGGTACGTGCAACCAGATCGTCGACCAGCGATTCAAGCTTGGCGCGGGTTATCTTCAAATTCAGGTGTTTGGGGCCCGCAGCATCGGCAGTAATATACGGCAGATTAACATCAGTTTGCTGGCTGGAAGACAACTCAATTTTTGCTTTTTCAGCCGCTTCTTTGAGGCGTTGCTTGGCAAGCGGGTCGCCGCGTAAATCCATACCCTGTTCCTTCTGGAATTCGTCGGCCAGGTAATCGATCAGGCGCATGTCGAAGTCTTCGCCACCGAGGAAGGTATCACCATTGGTCGATAGCACTTCAAACTGGTGTTCACCGTCGATTTCTGCCACTTCAATAATGGAAATATCGAAAGTACCGCCACCAAGGTCATAAACTGCAATCTTCTTATCACCCGATGCCTTGTCCATACCGTAGGCCAGCGCCGCTGCGGTTGGCTCGTTGATGATGCGTTTTACTTCCAGGCCCGCAATTTTTCCTGCGTCTTTAGTGGCCTGGCGTTGCGAATCATTGAAATAGGCGGGTACGGTAATGACGGCTTCGGTGACTTCTTCACCGAGGTAATCTTCTGCAGTTTTTTTCATTTTCTGCAATACCCTGGCGGAAATTTCAGGCGGCGCCATTTTTTCACCTTTAGCTTCAACCCAGGCATCACCATTGTCAGCCTTGATGATTTTGTATGGCACCAGGTCAATGTCCTTCTGCGTTGCTTTTTCGTCGAAACGTCGCCCGATCAGACGTTTGACCGCGTACAATGTGTCGCTCGGATTGGTAACCGCCTGACGCTTGGCCGGCTGGCCTACCAGTACTTCACCCTCTGCTCCGAACGCAACTATAGAAGGAGTCGTTCTATCTCCCTCTGAATTTTCGATAACCCTGGGCTTGCCACCCTCCATAACCGCTACGCACGAGTTAGTGGTTCCAAGGTCAATCCCAATAATTCTACCCATCTTTATTGCTCCAGATAATCTGTCAATTAAACCTAAACCTGATGTGAGGGTTAATCTCCCTGTTTCAAGTCATTATTCATTATCCACTCAGTGCCCACTATTTGGCTACCACTACCATCGCTGCCCTGATCAGCCTGTCGTTTAACAAAAATCCCTTTTGCATGACTTCAATTACTGTATTGGACTTTGCTTTTTTATCCTCTACCATGGTGATGGCCTGGTGCTGTTCAGGATCAAATTTGTCGCCTAGTGGGTCTAACTGAACCAATCCCTGTTTTTCCAGCATCTGAAAAAAGAGATTCATTGTCAACTCCCCGCCTTCGAGAATACTCTCCAGGCTTGCATTTTCGGCGGCGGCAGCGGCCTGACTCATTTCCATGCTATCTATAATAGGTAATAGTGCCTCGACAAAATTCCTCACCGCATATTTATGGGCACCTTCTATTTCCCTCTGGGCACGTTTCCGATTGTTCTCCATCTCGGCCTTCAAACGCATGATTTGATCCCAGTACTCCTTAACTTTTTCCTGCGCATTTTCCAGTTCACGCTCGATGCTATCTTCCGTTTCTTCTTCTGTATCCGATTCAGCTGAATTATTAGCGGGTTTTTCACCAACTACTTTATCGCGCTCAGCGACCATTTCTTCTTCATTTTCTTCGATCTGTTTCTGTTTCGGTGACATTCTTTCCTCCAGAAATATGGCGGCCAATTTATAAAAAATAGCCCACTCTAAATACCATGACAATGCACGGCTGACATGGCAGGGAGCCTGGTATCAACCGCTAAATTTCGTGAGCAAAAACGTGGGGGTTATTTTTGAGTATTCAAGGCCGAACTTAATAATTTTGCTGTAATATCTACTATAGGAATCACCTGTTCGTAAGCGATCCGAGTTGGACCAATGACACCGACAACTCCAACCACGTGCCCATTAATTTTGTAAGGTGCCCCAAGAACACTAAAATCGTTCAGTATCGTGTAACCCGATTCACTACCGATAAAAATCTCTACGCCATCGGCCGAAGTACAGCTATCGAGTAGTTGGAGCAAGTCTTTTTTCTCATTAAATACATTAAAAATATCACGTAACGTATTGATATCAGATAGTTCTGTATACTGAAGTAAGTTAGATTCACCGCTGGTCAGCAAATCGTCGTGATCGCTATCTTTGCAGACCTGTTCCATCGCATCCAGCACCGCCTCCATAATGGTATTAACGTCACTCTTGAGTTCTGCCAATTCTTCTACTAATTGATTTCGTGCGCTGTTAAAGTCTTTACCTATCAAATAATGACTCAGGGTCTGGGCAGCCTGATTTAACTCTAAATCGCTATAGTCTTTATCTACTTCGATAACCTTGTTATGCACGTCATCCTGATTTATCACCAGAATAACCAGAATCCTTCGATCCGTCAGACGCATAAATTCGATATGCCTAATTTCAGCTGGCGCCAAATGGGTCAAACTAACGATGCCAGTCAGATGCGTCACGCTGGAAAGAATTTCGGTGGCACTGTAGATCAGGTCGCTAGACGTCATATCGGGGCTTAACCGGCTGGAAATATTCTTTCTCGCTGATTGACCGAGATTATTCACTTCCAGCAAGGAGTCTATAAAAAACCGGTAACCTGCCTCGGTTGGAATTCGACCAGCCGAAGTATGCGGAGAATCAACCAGGCCCATGGTTTCCAGCTTTGACATAATATTTCGAATAGTTGCCGAACTGACATCGAGGCCGGATAATTCGACCAAATTTTTCGAACCAACCGGTTGCGCATCACGCGTATAGGACGTGATAAGCTGCTTCAACAGAAGCTGCGCACGTTCGTCAAGTTCATATTTTTCAGTCATCAGGTCTGTGTTATATTGCAACTATCTCTAGGAATTATCCATGTGATAATTGTAGCTTTAAATCGATTTCGAGGCATCTCGAAAATAAAATTTTATCATTTCCAATATTAACCGGAATATTATGCAATTATTTTTCACTCTTTTTAGATAGCATGCATACAAAATTCAATACCATTGGCCTGGTGGTACGTAAGGAGATGCAGTCACACCTTAGCACTATTAGCCAGGTTACTTCCGCCCTTGAGCGACATGCCGATGTATTGGTGCATTGTCTGGATTTTGATGCACAATCCTCCGGTCTCGCAACAACGTCGATTCAAACCCTGGTTGATCAATCCGATCTCGTCATTTCGCTCGGCGGTGACGGTACCTTGCTAACCGCAGCGAGAGCTCTGGTAAACAAAGATACCCCCTTGCTAGGGGTGAATATGGGAAGACTCGGTTTTCTCGCGGATGTCACTATCGGTGATTTTGAATCGCACCTTGAAGAAGTAATGGAAGGAAAGTATACGGTCGAAAAACGTTTTTTTATCGAAGGGGAAATTCATAGCCCGGATCGTGTAAAATCCAGAGATATAGCTCTCAACGATATTATTTTACATAACTATAAATCGTTGAGCATGATCGAATACGAAGTATATCTCGATGGAAAATTAATCCACAAGCAACGCGCAGACGGCGTTATCGTGACCACGCCAACCGGATCGACTGCCTATGCGCTTTCTGGTGGCGGACCCATTATGCATCCATCACTCGAAACGCTGGCCATCGTGCCTATTTGTCCCCATACCCTTAGTAACCGACCAATCGTGTTACCGGCCCATCAAAATATCGAAATACTTTTGAGCCATCCAGATTCGGCCGCGAAAATTAACTATGATGGTCGATCAACGGTAAAAATGACAACCGAGGAAAAGATTCGAATTAATCGTTACCCTCGCCCGCTAACACTGTTGCACCCGCAAAATTACGATTATTTTGAAATGTTGCGAGCCAAGTTGAGTTGGAGCGCGCACTATTGATGCTGGAGTCAATTCAGATAAAGAATTTCGCAATCATTGCCGCCTTGAACCTCGAACTGGATCGTGGTTTATCAGCCTTAACAGGAGAAACAGGCGCAGGTAAATCTATTTTACTCGATGCAATAAAACTGGTCGCCGGTGACAGAGCCGACAGGGACACGGTTAAGGCTGGGCAGGACAAGGCAGAGATCAGCGTTTGTTTCAACATAACCGGCCACAAACAGGTACAGGCATGGATGCAGGATAATGAGCTTGGCAGCGATGAGGAATGCATTATTCGCCGGGTGGTGCATGCTAACGGACGCAGCAAAGCCTTTATTAACGGCCATAGCGCAACCCTTGCCCAGTTGAAGGACCTGAGCCAGATGCTGTTTGATTTACATGGCCAACACGAACATCAATCGCTACAAAAACCCCTCATCCAACAACTATTGCTGGATACCTATCTGGACGAACCAATTTTGATCGGGGATGTAAAACAAAAATTTTACCAGTGGAAAAAAGCCGAACAAACCCTCCAGCAAATCCAGAGTGGATCTATGGAACGCGAACAACGCATCGATCTATTGCGCCTTTACTGTAAAGAACTCGAGGAACTTAACCTCGCCGATGGAGAGGTACAGAACTTACAGAACGAATACAATCGGTTATCCCACGCGGGGCAGCTATTGGAGAATGTTGGGAGCCTGCTCGGCATTTTGTACGACAACGATGAAAATACCATACAGAGCCTGCTTAGTTCTTGCCAGCAGTCTCTTGCAACCCAGGTGAACTACGATGCAACCCTCGGAACCAGCCATGATTTGATCAACAATGCCTTGATACAGATCCAGGAGGCAACTAACGAGTTGCGAAACTACCAGCAGTCGATAGACCTTGACCCTGCACGACTCGACTGGCTAAACCAGCGAATTGCGACTACACAGGATCTCGCGCGCAAGCACCATGTAGACCCCGATTCCTTACCCGATTTTTTCCAAAAATTGAGTCTTGAACTGGATTCTCTGTGTGGTAACGAGCAAAATCTGGAGGAAATCGAACGTGAACTGGAACAAGTTCGGGCGAGTTATTTGACCCTGGCTGCTCAATTGTCACAGAAGCGCCAACACACCGCCGAATCCCTGTCTAAACAAATTACCGAAGTCATGCAGGAGTTGGGGTTGAAAGGCGGTCAATTTTCCATTCGGGTGGATGAACTAGAAGTTGAAACCCGTTTCAGAAATTCTGGTATTAACACCATCAGTTACCAGGTTAGCGCAAACCCTGGGCAACCGTTGAAGCCCATGAGCAAGGTCGCATCTGGCGGCGAGTTATCGCGCATCGGCCTCGCGATACAGGTCATACTGTGCGAGGCATCCTGCATTCCCACGCTAATTTTCGATGAAGTCGACAGCGGTGTTGGCGGTGGCATCGCCGAGATTGTGGGTAAAAAACTGCGCTGGTTAGGGAAAAACAGGCAGGTACTTTGCGTCACGCACCTGCCTCAGGTGGCTTCACAGGCTCACCACCATTTGCGCGTAGAAAAGACCCAGTCACACGATGACACCACTACCAGTGTGGTTGCATTGAACGAAGACGAACGTCTGGAAGAGATATCCCGCATGCTTGGGGGATTGACTATTACCGATCAAACTCGCGCGCACGCCAGTGAAATGATTGCAGGTTAGTCGCTATTTATGGCTAGTTACTATCTTTGTTAAAGTGCCCGTATAACACCATCGTGTGCTCGGAGATGGTGAAGTTATATTTATCGGCAATAATTTTTTGGCGTTTTTCTATCTCTTCGTCGTAAAACTCAACCACCCTGCCATTCGACAAGTCGACCAGATGGTCGTGGTGTGCACCGTCATTCAATTCAAATACCGCATGCCCGCCATCGAAGTGGTGTCGATTGACCAGACCAGCAGCTTCAAATTGCGTCAATACCCGGTAAACTGTAGCGAGTGCGATTTCCTCGCCCGAGTCGAGCAACATCTTATAAATATCCTCGGCCTTCAGGTGGCGTTCGCTAGAACTTTCGAGTAACTCCAGAATCTTCATTCTGGGCAGGGTTAATTTTAACCCTGCATTTTTGATATCGGATGATTCCATGAAATATGACTCTATACCATTGCAGCCTGTTACCGAGGCCAGTATGATCTGCGCTCCGGTTATCCTGTGCTAATAAAATGAATTCACGCTGGTTTTTTATCCTGGTCCTGATCGTTTCGATTGTATCATTACCTGGCTGTATCTACAGATTAGATATTCCACAAGGTAATCGAATCGATAGCGAGACGATAGCACAACTTGAAATAGGAATGACCAAAAGTCAGGTCGAATTTTTACTTGGAGGACCCGCGATCAGGGATATTTATCATTCCGATACCTGGCATTACGTGTATTTTCTGAAGTCTGGTAACGACGGCTCAGTCGAGAAGAGAGCCATGATTCTCGGGTTCGATGGCGATCTACTGACGTCGATCGAAGGTTCCTTAGATGGGACCTGAATCCACGTCCCCACGTGTTTTAGTTTTTAATCCCTTTGCTGCACGCTGGCGTCTAATTTCTTTCGGATCTGCTATTAGGGCGCGGTAAATTTCGATTCGATCACCATCGATCAATTCGTATTCGGGCGGCACAATCTTGCCAAATACACCCAGATTTACATGCTCAAAATCGATATCTGGGAAATATAGCCTGATTTCCGATTGTCCGGCTGCATCGAAAACGGATGTTCCCTGTTCAACTTCAAGTTCGATTATTTTTTGAAATTCTGGAGTCGCGTAAGCAACTTCGATGATGATTTTTTTATTCATGCCGGATCAATCTCGTAGGCCCGGGAGCAAAAGGAATCGACCATGGTATTCGCAATCTGGGTAAACACGGGTGCTACCAGGGTAGATACGAGGCCGCTTGGAAACTGAAAGCTCAAATCCAGCGTAATTTTAGAAGCCTTGCGGTCGAGTTCAATAAACTGCCAGACACCATCGAGGCTTTTAAACGGCCCATCGATCAGTGCTATTTCGATTCTACGGTTAGCCACCAATACATTTTGTGTCGAAAACCAGTGATTAACCTTACCTTTCTTCATTAAGATCGCCGCCTTCATCGAAGTATCGCTCCGAGCCAGTATCTTGCAATCGCCACACCAGGGTAAATATTCCGGATATCTAGCAACATCGCTCACGATTTCATACATAGTATGTGCAGAATAAGGCATCAGTGCGCTACGATGAATACTTGGCATTATTTAAATTACTCCTATCGCGCTGAGAGTCACCGCTAACAATAATACGGGTGTCACATATCGCATAAAGTAATTCCAGATTTCAAACCAGGTTCTACCACCAGGCCCAAGCTGCCGGTAACTGATCTGACGCGGAAGCACCCAGGCGACAAATAAACACAGCATGAGTGCTGCCAAAGGTAGTATCAATCGGCTGGAAAGAAATATTACAATATCATTGAATCCTGCATTTTTAACCAGTCTAACCGCTTCGTCTCCGAAAAATAACGCCAGGGTAAAGCCGTCCTCATTCCAGACATTGTAGGAAAATATCACGCCCAGGCCAAAAAACCAGATACCGAATGCAAGCAATGAAACCGCTCTTATTCGACTTATTTGAAATAGTCGCTGAACATAGCAAACGGGTCCTTCCATCAGGGCGATCGAGGTAGTCAGGGCCGCGAGAGTCAGCATCAAATAAAACAGGAAGCCGTACAGTTGACCCAACCCCAGTTGATTAAATACAACAGGAAATACTCGAAACGCAAATTGATTATCGATATCCGGCAAAATATCAGCAGAATATATTAACGCATTAACGCTTAACCCAATCAGAATCGAAAAGATAAAATCGATTACAATTACCAACAACGCGATGTAACCTATTGAACAGTTTCGCGGTAAATAACTGCCATAAGCGATCATCGCCCCCGTGCCCAGTGCCAGGGTATAAAAAGCTCTTTGCAAGGCTTGTAAAGGCGCATTCGAATCCAGTGCTGAAAAATCGGCATAGAGCAAATATCTTACGCTTTGATCGAATCCGGGGGAGTAAACAGAAACAACCAAACCAACGAGGAGTAAAAACACCAGGCCCGGGACGAGTAACAGCGATATCCTTTCTATACCGACCCTGAGACTCTGCGCACTGGTGGATACCAGCAAAATCACGAACAGCGTATGCCACAGCGCCATTCGCTCGGTATCTGCGATAAATTCGTCAAACCGAATACTCACCTGGTCGACGGATACCTGGTTAAAAAATCCAAGGCTAAACTTAATCAGGTAAGACAAAGACCAACCTGCTATTACACTGAAAGTAGCAACTATGAGAAAAGCCGCTATCACGGAAATAAACCCTACAAATTTCCAGGAGGTCGAAGCGCGATTTTTTTTCGCAAGAATCTCGAAGGACCCAACGGGGTCGAGTCGACTTAAACGACCCATCAATAATTCTCCCATTAATAAGGGTAAGCCCATCACCAGGAGGAAAAACACGTAGAGTAATAAAAAAGCCCCTCCGCCATTTTGCCCAGCGAGAATTGGGAAAGTAAGGAAATCGTTCAAACTCAAGGTAGCACCCGCTGCAACCACTATGAAAGCAGATTGCGATTGCCACTGGAATCTATGCGTAGGTTTGAGCATGCGTTAGACGGGAATAGAAAGGCAGCTCATTATGCTGAAGTTGCTGAAAACTGTAAACGATGGGGCTATAAAAAACCCCTGTACGGGGCACGCACGTCAAGCGTGAGAGTCAGGTTATACGAGACTCGTAAAAAATGTGAAGGCTATTAAATCGAAAGGTATTCCATAGAGACACCGGTCACGCTAATATCGGATCATCTCCCATTAAATAGAAACTGACTATATATGAACAACAATACATACGATGTGGTTATCGTTGGTGCTGGAATTATTGGCGCTGCAATCGGCTACGAGTTATCGAAAAAAGGGCGCCGCACGCTGAATATCGACATGCTACCAGCAGCCGGATACGGTTCCACATCGAATTCCTGTGCCATTATCAGGCTTTACTACTCGACACTTGACGGTTGTGCGATGGCCTATGACGGATACCATTACTGGAAAGAGTGGGCGAACTATTTACAGGCTCCCCAAAAAGAATTGCTGGCGAGTTTCAACGAGAACGGCACATTAGTCATGAAGACAAAACTCAATGACGGCCTTCGCAAACAAATCGCCCACCTGGATACCCTCGGTATTCCCTACGAGCACTGGTCAAAAGAACAAATAATGGAAAGTTATCCGTTTTACAATCTTTCGAATTTCGCACCCGCAAAGATCCTG
>CAZJEJ010000013.1:0-1633 GCA_964544945.1 uncultured Gammaproteobacteria bacterium
TAAATATGCGGAGCCTGTTGGATGCGCCACGATTAGACTGACCGATCAGGGAAAAAGCGATGCACTACTGTCTGGTTTTCCCGATCAGATCAAGGTTCTGCTTGGACACAAAGAAGCCTGCGATGCGACTCCTACAGGCGCAACTTTGCTACTAAGCGGGGAGGACTGTCCTGTACAAATGTTTCGTATTGGGCAAAATATTTATGCGACGCAGTTTCATCCCGAGGGAGATAGCGAAGGGTTTACCCTGAGAATCCATGCCTATAGGCATCATGGCTATTTCCAACCAGAAGAAGTCCAGGGTCTGGTCGAGGCGGTCAGTAAGGAAGACACGCCTTTTGCACAAGAAATATTGAAACGGTTTGTTAACCGCTATGCGCGATAAGTTGATTATGGGCTTTATGAAACAGGGCATTTATTCTTCCTGTAACCCGCTAAAGTCTACCGTGATACTTAGAAACGCGTATTTTAGACGCTTATGATATTTGATGAAAACCTTTTGCTAACGATATTTTCACCGAAGATTCGCCGTGAGTGAGATTGCATTCGACCTGTTGATTCTGCTTGGGGGCATCTGGCTGGTTGCGGTTACTCTACGGCCGCTCGGTTTGCCGACGGTTATGGGAGAGTTGATCGTCGGCGTGGTTCTGGGGCCTGCGGTGCTGGGACTGATCGAACCGGGAGAATTGATTCAACTCCTGGCCGAGATCGGTATTTTCTTCCTGATGTTTCATGCCGGCATCGAGACCCAACCGCTGGAGTTCTACCAGGCACTAAAACGCTCGGTAGGCGTCGCGGTGGTAGGAGCCATAGTACCGTTCACGGTTAGTTTCGGGGTCGCTTTATTGTTCGGCCTGGATCTCGTCGGGGCTACTTTCGTCGGGTTGACTATGACTGCCACTGCGGTGGTGATTACGCTCAAGAGCCTTAAGGATCTTAAGCTTGCCGATACAAGGGTAGCGCGCGTGATTATCGCTAGCAGCGTAATCGATGATTTACTTACGCTGGTATTCTTTGGCATCGTGATCGGGGTTCTGTCGGGTGGAGAATTCGAGCCGCTCAGTGTCCTGGTCATCCTCGCTAAGGTCATAGCTTTCGTCGCTGCCGCGGTGTTGTTGGGACGATTTGTCTACCCAAGGCTGACGCTGCCATTTCGCTCCGAGGGGGGCAAAGGATTTACCTTCATCCTGATGATGGCATTCGCTTTTGGGCTACTAGCCGAAGCTATTGGTCTACACATCATTCTCGGTGCTTATCTGGCGGGACTGTTCTTCGAAGAGAGGGTCGCGCATCCTAACCTGGTCAGGGTTGTCAAGGATCGAGCATACGGGATCGCGTATTCGTTCCTTGGCCCTATTTTCTTCATATCGCTGGGTTTTTCCATCACCTTCGATATAAGTGCTTCCGCCGTGGGGTTCATCGCGCTGCTCACGCTCGTGGTGATCGTCGGCCAGATTCTCAGCGCCGGTGGTATGGCATTGCGTATGGGCTTGCCGCCTCGCGAGGCACTGACTGTAGGTGTCGGTATGTGCGGACGCGCCGAGATAGCCTTTATCCTCGCTTCCCTGGCCCTGACCCAGGGAGCTATCGACCAGGCCTCTTTTACGGTGCTGGTTCTCACTGCTTTCCTGCT
>CAZJEJ010000013.1:1733-30378 GCA_964544945.1 uncultured Gammaproteobacteria bacterium
AGGGAGCTATCGACCAGGCCTCTTTTACGGTGCTGGTTCTCACTGCTTTCCTGCTGAACCTGTTTACCCCGTTGGCTTTGAAAGGGTGTGCTGTTTTGCTTGAGGGCAAAGCGGCTCATCAGGCAGGTGCTACCCGCGGAGTCGTGCAGATCGACAAGTTTAATGAGCCGTTGGTGGAGGAACGTTACGAGGGGCAGCTCCTGCACGAGCTACCCGAGATGGAGGGTGCGGTTGCGATTTACGGTTATGGTCCCGAGGTTGCCTCCCTGATGGCAGAACTTGACAGTCGGGATATAACCACGGTCGTGATCGAGGAAGATGAAATCGTGGCGCGGCGCTTGCAAGCCCGCGGCGAAAAGGTTGTAAACGCTTCGTTGGCGGAGGGGGATCTCGACCTGCAGGCATTGACTAAGGCACGCGCGTTGGTAGCCAACGGTAATGATGAACACAACGCTTTGCTCGCGGTGAGTGCGCGTGAGCTGGGGTTTGGTGGCCCCATAATCGCCCTGATCGATAATCCAAATCGCCGTGCGCCGCTACAGCTCGCTGGTGCAACCACCGCCTTCACCCCCAATCATGTGCTCGCCGCCGCTGTTGCGGTGCGCGCCAGCGCCAGGATTGGACCCAGGATTACCGGGGTGCAGCCACTTGGAAATCTTCTTGAGGTAGTCGAAATTCGAGTCCATGATAAAAGCCCGTTTGTGGATAAGGCATTAGGAGAATCAGGAATCCTGACCGATATCGGAGTACATATAGTTGGCCAGTGGGTTGACGATGCCCTCCATGCACCCCCAACGACTGATCAACCCTTAAAACCTGGAATGATTCTGGTAGCCGCCGGTAGTCCGGACAGTATCAAACGTCTCAGCGAGATAGCCCATCCGATTAAAAAGGAAGGCAAAATTGTAGTAGCGGGCCTGGGAGACGTCGGCAGCAAGCTGGTCGAGATGCTTAAAGACGCCGATGAAGAAGTATGTGTTATCGATGGAACGGCCCGACCGGAGGTCGATATGGTCGGAGACGTTCTTGATACGAGTGTGCTGGAACGGGCAGAAGTGACCACCGCCCGTGTTGTAGTCCTCGCCTGTGGAAACGACAGCGCCACGTTACTTGCCGCTACCGTGGTGCGCGATTATGCCCCCGATGTACCAATCATAGCCTGTGCAGCGCTAGAAGAAAATGTAGCACGTATCCAGCAGGCAGGCGCTGATTTTGCACTCTCGGTGAGCCAGGTGGCCGGACAGCTCCTGGCCCATCATATTCTCGGAGAGATGGTTTCGCGCCAGGCCCATATAAAGCTAGTCAAGCGTACGGCCGGGCGACTGGTTGGTCGCCACCCGTTAGAAACAGGAATTCGTGAGCAAAGCCAGTGCACCATAGTCGCTATCGAGCGCACTGGGAAGGTGATCATGGATATCCCGCCATCATTGGTAGTTAACGAGGGGGATGAACTTTACGTCTGTGGAACAGTCGACAACCTCAACCGTTTTTACGAAGAGTTTGGAAAATCGGGTACCTAAGCCGCTACTGTAATTTTTTTCGGAGTGGCTTCAGAATTTATTGGTGGTATTTTTAAAACGGCGAGGACTCACCCAGTACCAGCAGCCAATTACCAGGGCTCCAAACACGGTATACGCAACCACAAAGATCCACGGCGGTGCCTGGTAATATAAAATAATTTCCAGCCAGTGCGATATGAAAGTACCACTATATACGGTACCGGAAGCCCGTAAACGGAGCGCATTTTCAATGCTGGTAAGTGGGCAGAGCGCACCGAACCACGATTGAATCACAACCACAATGATCGCTATTAGATGCGCGACTCGAAACCAGGGGTTTCGTACCCAGGACCATCGACAGGCCTTGCCAACGAGTATCAATACCAAACCAATCACAATAAAAACGACGATAAATACATGTAGCAGTAGGACCGCATCGGCAGCTAGCAGGAAGTATGTCGCCGTGTCCATGCCTTTCTCCAGGTTGTTTTTTAAGGGCTATCCCGGATTGACAGATAGGTAGCGACTCGTTCCAAATGTCCACCGGGAAAATGAAGTCTTGCAGGTTTATCACAGTTATTCTATCTTTGGAATTTCTAGCACCAATAAAAAAAATATAAATGAGCGAATTAGCAATTGATGATACCGGTTGGTTACGTTCAGTCGAGGTAATCCACTCGCCCAATTACGACGCAAGGCCGGGTAATGCTACAATCAAACTAATCGTCATACATGGCATCAGCTTACCGCCTGCAGAGTTTGGTGGTGGATACATACAACAGCTTTTTTGTAATGCGCTCGAGGCCGACGCACACGAGTATTTCCCCACCATATGCGGTAAGCGGGTATCGGCACACTGCCTGGTAGAACGTGACGGCAACATTATTCAGTTTGTTTCATTTCTAGACCGCGCCTGGCATGCTGGTGAGTCCACCTGGCGTGGCGAACGAGCCTGTAACGATTATTCGATCGGTATCGAACTGGAAGGTACCGACGATTTGAGTTATACCGAGAGGCAATATTGTCAATTGGGCAGGCTGGTTGCCAGCCTCAAATCCCAGTACGGTAATATTGATAGCAACGCTATCTGCGGTCACAGTGATATTGCGCCCGGGAGAAAGACCGATCCGGGCCCGGCTTTCGACTGGCAGCACCTGCATCAGCTGCTCGAGACGCCTCGATGCTAACCCTCAGTCTAATCTTTGCTTTGGTCCTGGACCGGATTTTTCCCGATTTGCAGGCATATCGCTCGGATCAGTGGTTGAGCAACTATTACCGTTTGCTGACCAAACGCTGGCATCTTGATCAGTTTGATCTCTGGCCAATGCTTGGTTTTATTTTTGTTCCGGTCCTGCTTTTAATAAGTCTGGTTAATGGCGTGTTTCCCGGCGAGTCTTTCAACCTGCTTTCACTCGCATTTTATACAATAGTAGTTTACCTGTGTCTTGGATTACGCAGCCTGGATAGAGATATCGATGCCTACATCGAAGCCCTTTCTGAGTCCGATTTCGAGAGGGCAACACGGGCAGCAAAGACGATGCCAGGTACTGGTGTCGTATCAGAGACAGATCCACAGATCAACCAGGTCGCAGGAAGTATCTTCGTTCTGGCGAATCGAAATTACTATTCGATAATATTCTGGATGCTCGTGGGTGGGCCGGTAGCGCTCGTTGCTTACAGGGTGCTGGAACGTATTGCATCGCGGGCTTTTGTCTCGGATATCGATAAGCTGAACGATACAGCCATGCGAATATTGGCCTGGCTGGAATGGATTCCAGCACGATTGAGTGGGTTCGCGTTTTTGATTTGTGGCAATTTTGATACCGGTCTGAAATGCCTGCGTGAACAAGCGATGTTCGACACCAACGCCAGTGCAGCGAACGAGAGCTATTTACGACAGGTTGGTTTGGCATCTATCCGCGTCGAGGAGGGAGCTACCGATTTGCAAATGGTCGAATTGATAAAAGCCAGTCGTGGATTGATGCTTCGGTCGCTCGTGCTATGGATAGGACTTGTCGCATTACTTGAGTACTGGTGGTGATCCAGATCAAGGTAGTTGCGGCGCGGGAATACGTGTCAGTTAAAGCGGAGTCCATTGGTCATTGATAAAACCTTCCAGCGGTTTGTAGCGATGCTTGTAACTCATTTTTTCGCAATCCCTGATCCAGTATCCCAGGTATAAATAGTCAAGATCACACGACTTCGTTTGCTCGATTTGATGCAATATTGCGAAGTGCCCGAGACTGCGGTTGGCATAATCGGGGTCAAAGAATGTGTAAACAGCCGATAGACCGGTACTCATCACGTCGGCTACTGTTACGGCTATCAGCAGCTCGTTAAGACGAAATTCGGTGAACATTGTTTCGGTCCAGTCGCAGATAAGAAATCGATGATAATCCGATCTGCCTGGATTGGCCATGGTGCCATCGCCATGTCGATTATTGATATAGCGTTTGTACAAATCGTAATGTTGTTCGCGAAATCTACCAGTCCAGCTAGCCTTGGAAATATCTCTATTTCGCCGAATCACCCGTAGTTCATTACGCGAGTACCGGTGGTTTTTTACTGGAACTCGAACCGATATACATTCCTGGCAGCCTGGACAGTGGGGCCTGTAAATATAGCCACCAGACCGACGAAACCCATGCTGGATCAGTTCGTCATAGGTTTCCATATCCATGTCCATATGGGGGTTTGCGAAGGCGCTGACAGCCTTCCTGCTTTCAAGGTAGCTACAGGGCTCTGCGGTGGATGCGAAAAAATGTAGTTTGGTGTGATCGTTCATCAATATCTGGTGATTGTCAGGGCTGAATTTCATTTTACCCTAATTGAGTTTAGTCTGTAATTGAGGGCTTGCAGGAATATATTGCAGTATAAGCGATGATTCTTCTGCTCAAGGGCTGGGGAGGGGCAAATCTCTTGCTACCTGGCTTATAGCTCGAAAAATAGACGGCTCGTATTCAGGCATTCATTGGCCAATTCAACCACAGGTTTGCCCTGGTGATGAGCGATACAATGCAGGATATGAGGCAGGTACGCCGGTTCATTGACCCGGTTCGCGGGTTTCCCTGGTAAATCTCTCGGCAATAGATAGGGCGAATCGGTTTCGACCATCAGTCGGTGTGCCGGAATCAACTTCACCAGTTGCTGAAGTTCGAGGCCGCGCCGTTCGTCGCATATCCAGCCGGTGATGCCTATGTGACAATCCAGGTCCAGATAGTCTCGTAACGCAGACGGGCTATCGGTAAAACAGTGGACTACGACTTTAGATAAACAATCCCGGTGCTCACGCAAAATTGACACAAATGCATCGTGGGCGTCGCGCTGGTGCATAAACACAGGTTTTTCCAGCGAAGCCGCAATCTCCAGCTGACGATGAAAAGCTTCTAACTGCTCATCGCGAGGAGAAAAGTTACGATTAAAATCGAGGCCAGTTTCGCCAATGGCGCGAACGCAGGTACGTGTGGCAAGTTCACGTAGGGTATTCTCGGAGGAAGATTCCCAGTCACTGGCATGATGCGGGTGGACGCCTGCCGTGCATACCAGGCGTTCTGGATATTGATCGCACAGCCGGATTGCTTTTTCGCTTTCCTCAAATTGTGTGGCGGTTACCACCATTTGTTCGACGCCCGCATCTAATGCGCGCTGTATGACCGCGTCGAGATCACGCATCAGGCTCTTATTGGTGAGGTTGACCCCGATATCGATATATTGCGTCATTGCCGAATCCCGGTACCCCGATTGAGCAGTGTCATGCAAATCGTAAAAAGCACCAGAATAAAGAAGATGATGACCGTGATAGCTGTGCCCGGCTGGATGTCGCTGACTCCCCGGAAACCGTATCGAAAACTGTTGACCATGTAGAGAATCGGATTGCTCAAAGACACCCGCTGCCAAAATTCTGGTAATAGTTTTATCGAGTAGAAAATTCCTCCCAGATAAGTGAGCGGGGTCAGTACAAAGGTTGGAATGATTGAAACGTCGTCGAATGTGTTGGCGAATACACCATTGATCAACCCAGCGAGCGAAAATAATATTGCCGTCAGAACTGCAACTACCAGAACAATGACGGGGCTGTATACTGAAAAATCCGTGAATATCATCGACACCAGCGTAACCGCAATTCCTACCGCGATTCCTCTCGCCACACCACCCGTGACATAACCGAGTAAAATCACTATATTAGGAATCGGGGCGATCTGCATTTCCTCGATATAATGAGAATACTTTGCGCCGTAAAATGACGACACGACGTTGGCATAAGAATTTGTGATGATAGACATCATTACCAGGCCGGGCATGATGAAATCGATATAAGCCATGCCATCCATATCCCCGATTCTTTTACCGATCAGGTTACCAAATATAATAAAATACAATCCCACCATAACGACGGGAGGAATGATGGTTTGTACCCGGATGCGAGTAAAACGCAAGATTTCCTTGCGGGCTATGGTTCGATAAGCGATCCAGTATTTAATCCACATTTTTACCAGTCTCTGGCCGCGACAACACCCTGGCGCATGTCACCAGGTTTGGCAGTTATCTTGATAAACAATTCTTCCAGTCGGTTTACCTTGTTCCGCATACTATCGGCGACAATATTCAGGGCATCCAGCTGCTTGACCAGGTCATTCAGTGATTTTGTTTTTGGTACCTCGACTTCGATCGTGTGCTGATCGAGCATCTTTGTCGAGAAGCCATCGAGAACGGGAGCTTCGGTTATGTCGTCGCGCAGGTACAAAATAAAAGCCTCGCTATTCAGGGTTTTTAACAGGCTGCTCATGCTGGTATTTTCAATCAGTAAACCTTCATCGATGATTGCGACGTTGCGGCACATGCGTTCGGCCTCTTCGAGATAGTGCGTCGTTAAGATGATGGTTGTCCCCTGTCGATTTATTTCATCCATAAAATGCCACATTGAGCGACGTAGTTCGATATCGACTCCAGCGGTTGGTTCGTCCAGGATCAGCAGGCGCGGGCGGTGAATTAGTGCGCGTGCAATCATCAGGCGCCTTTTCATTCCACCGGACAAGCGTCTTGCCTGTATATTGCGATGTGGCCAGAGTCCGAGTTGTTTCAGATAGTGTTCAGTACGTTGTCTTGCGATTCTAACTGGCACACCGTAAAAGCCACCCTGGTTGGTGACGATTTCGTGTACGGGCTCAAAGGTGTTGAAATTAAATTCCTGTGGGACTGATCCCAGTGACGATTTCGCCTTGATCAATTCTTTATCGATAGAGTGACCAAATACGCTGACGGTGCCGCTGGTTTTATTCACCAACGAAGAAATAATGCCGATGCAGGTTGACTTGCCTGCACCGTTGGGGCCAAGCAATGCGAAAAAGTCACCCTGCTCGACACGAAGGTCGATGCCTTTGAGCGCCTGCATTCCGTTGGCGTAGGTTTTGTGCAAATCGTTAATCTCGAGGGCGTACATAGCGTGACTATCAAATTATATGCGGGCTAGGTTAGGTATTAGAATTTAAAAATCAAGCTACTACGGCGAGTTATTGAATATAAAAAAGAAACACATGTGATAAATATCTCCGGTAATACAAAATTATTCTGTTCAGGGGCGTAATTTTTTCACAAAGTGAGCAAGGCTAGTATTGCGTTAAGCCTCGATTCAGTTATCACCATCTATATTCCCAGTCATCGACAAACTAAACGCGGAGATCGAGATGAAAAATTTAAAATCTGTATTAGCTATGACATTGATTTTAATGTCTACAAATCTGATGGCTAGTTCTGATCATGAAGGCCGTAAGCATGGATCGAAAAATAGGTCTGTTGGCTACGGGAAAGTAATAGACGCTACCCCTATTTATCGTCAGCTCAGAGTATCTAACCCGGTGCGGGAATGTTGGGATGAGCCGGTGACCTATACGCGAAATGAATACTCCCAGCCAAAATCGGCAAGTGGTATGGCCGTGGGTGGTATTTTAGGGGGAATCATAGGGCACCAGGTAGGCAAGGGAAACGGAAAAAGACTGGCAACCGTAATGGGCACTATTATCGGTGCACAAATCGGTCATGAGGCGATTAACGGCCAGGTAACATCGAATCAAAGCAGCTACACCACATACGAGGAACGCTGCGACGTACGCCAACAGGTGAGCTACGAAGAAGTTCTGGACGGCTATCGGGTTACCTATCGTTATCAGGGTGAAAAATACCAGATCGAAATGCCTTATAATCCTGGAAAGCGTATAAAGTTGCGCATTCAGATTACACCTGTGATTTAATCGATGCTTCGTAGATTAAGAGGTTGTCGATGCGTGCCATAGTCATTGAAGACGATCTGGATATACAGCGCCAGGTCGTCGAGCGCTTGAAAAAAGAAGGCTTCGCTGTGGATAGTGCCGACAATGGCAGCGAGGGGCTATATCTAATGCAGGAGTATCCCTGCGACGTAGCGATTATCGACCTCGGTCTCCCAGAGATGTCAGGACTCGAAGTGATTAAAACGCTACGCAGGCAGGGAAACAGTACTCCGATTTTAATCCTGACCGCGCGTGGTCGTTGGCAGGACAAGGTCGAAGGTCTTGATGCCGGTGCCGATGATTACCTGGTCAAACCCTTTCACCATGAAGAAATGATGGCACGCCTTCGGGTTTTGATTCGGCGTGCATCGGGATGGTCCGATTCCCGTATCGTATGTTCACCGGTAAGTCTCGATACCGCATCGCAAAGAACCTACGTGCAGGAAAGGGAAGTTGACTTGACCGCATTCGAGTACAAAGTACTCGAGTACCTGATGCTGCATGCAGGAGAGGTAATTTCCAAGACGATGCTTACCGAGCACTTATACGACGACGAGGCCGATAACGATAGTAATGTTATCGAAGTGTTTATTCGTCGTTTACGGCAAAAACTCGATCCGGATGATAACTTACAACCTATAGAAACCCTGCGGGGAAGGGGCTATCGGTTTACGCTGGCTCGCGCCGAATAGCGTTAAATGCGGTCGATTAAGTCACGACTTACGTTTGTATCCATGCTCGTGCTCGCCGTCTTTATGATTCTGACAGCGATCGCACTGGAAAAAGCAGTGGTCAGGCGAGCCCTGCAGGCCGAAAAAGCCAAGATGCAGGTATTGATTTATAGCTTGCTCGCAGCGGTGGATAGAAATCGTACTGGTCTGAGTATAACGATAGCGAATGAGCGCCTGTTTGAGAGTAGCCTGATAACACGAAATTCAGGTCTTTATGCCATGCTATACGATAGCAATGGCGATGAAATCTGGCGCTCGCAATCTATGGTTATCCGTTTCCCAAAAGTGAATAAAATTGAATCCGGTGACTGGCAATTTAGTGCGCCGGCATTCGGCGGCAAGCCTTATTTTCGGCTCCTGTTTGCCATTCAATGGCCTAATGTCAATGATAAACTGATGCGATACGATGTAGTCGTATGGCAGGAAGCGACCGAATATTTCAGGCGACTCGACCGGTTTCGGCAAACGCTCTGGACCTGGTTGATTGTGACTACCCTGGTATTGTTGATTGTGATGTATCTGGTCATGATGTGGAGTTTGAGGCCGCTAAAAAAAGTCGGCCTCGAAATCAAGGCGATAGAAGACAGGAAGCAGTCTGGGTTTGAACTGAATTATCCGCTTGAAATAACCCCGCTAACAGAAAATCTAAATATTTTATTGAATCAGGAGCAGTATCAGCGACAGCGATACCGCAACGCGATGGATGATCTGGCTCACAGTTTGAAAACCCCACTGGCTGTTTTAAGCGGTCTCGCCGAAAGTGGTAAGAAAGATGCTGTGGACCTGGAGACATTACGGGAGCAGGTCGACAGGATGAATCAAATCGTGTCATATCAATTGCAAAAGGCCAGCAACGTGGCGGGTGCGAAGATAAATAAACCGATAAATATGGTGCAGATCATCAAAAAAATTCTATCGGCCCTGGACAAAGTATACCGGGAGAAATCGGTAGGTGTCGTGTCTGAGATGCCTCCCAGCATCATGCTCAGAATGGATGAGAGCGATTGTCTTGAAGTTATTGGAAATTTGCTGGACAACGCATTTAAGTATTGTCGAAGTCAGGTGGTTATCCGTGCCGCAATGCTCGACAAAAGTCAAATGGATTTGCGCATCGACGATGATGGTCGTGGGCTTGATCAGGAAGAAGTGCAGAAAATCCTAAGTCGGGGAACGCGGCTGGATCAGTCCAGCGAAGGACAGGGTATCGGGTTAGCTGTGGTGACTGAGATTGCCAGATCTTACGCCATCGAAATGAATTTTGATCGATCGGAATTAGGCGGACTGCGTGTGAGGTTGATTTTTCAGACTGCGTGAGGCGATACTTGAAATCAAGTGGTCGTTGTTAGCCAAAATCCGTACAGAATAATCGCGGCACCTGGCAGGTAAAGCAGCCCATTGGTTAGTTTAGACCAGGTGGTAGATAACTTGCGCTGGCCTCTGTGGTAAAACCGATCCATATTATCTCTCCGTGAGCATGCGTTGATACTCTGGTATTTCGGGGTCCAACCCGAATAAAAATCTATACCATTTGTATGCGCCTACCCAATGAGACTGCCGCGGAATCGAAAAATTCACTGCCAGAGTCGAAAAACAGGTGGTTTTCTGATACTGGCTCCGATTTTACGTGTTCTCCTACGCAATTGGTACAGCGGAAAAACTTGACCAGACTTCTCGAAGTCGCGTTTTCGTCGGTTTGCAACATGGTTGAACTGCAATTAGGGCACTTCATAAATATCACTCGCTTTGAAACCTGGCTCGGTTGACGCGTAGTATATCTTTTAATCACAAAAACACAATATATTGTGACTAATATTATTTGATTCCACTATATATAGTGGGTTGGCCGATTTCAGCGATATTTAAATTATACTGGTGAGTCAATACTTTAGGCGTAACTAATGAGACATTACTTGCAGTTTTTTATCACGCACTGGTTTATTAAAGCGCTTTGAAGCCGATGTCGGTGCGATAATAAGCGCCTTCCCAGTCGATTTGTTCGACCAGGCTGTAGGCCTTTTGTCGAGCCTCACCGATATCACTACCGAGCGCTACTGCGCACAAAACCCTGCCGCCACTGGAAACGATGTTTCCCTGCCGATCCTGTCTGGTGCCGGCATGAAATACTTTCGAAGCTTCATTCTCGGGCGGAATGTTTTGGATTATTTCGCCTTTGGCGTAGGTTTCGGGGTAACCGTCGGCTGCCAGTACCACACCCAGGCTGCAACGAGAATCCCATTGCACGGTCTTGCTAGCCAGTTCCCCCTCGCAGGCCGCGATACAGAGTTCAACCAGGTCGGACTTTAGCCGCATCATAATCGGTTGTGCCTCGGGGTCGCCAAAGCGACAGTTATATTCGACTACGCTGGCCTCACCCAGATTGTTGATCATTAGCCCTGCGTATAAAAATCCGCGGTACCTGGCACCCTCTGCCGCCATGCCTTTTACCGTCGGCATGATAATGTCTCGCATAACCCGAGCTTTGACATTCGCAGTTACAATCGGTGCCGGAGAATAAGCGCCCATGCCGCCGGTATTCGGACCCTGGTCGCCGTTATCCCGGGCCTTGTGGTCTTGCGATGTAGCCATCGCTAATACCTGCTCACCGTCCACCATGCAGATAAAACTGGCTTCTTCACCACCCAGGAATTCTTCTATGACGACGCGATGACCGGCTTCGCCAAATGCATTGCCTGCGAGCATATCCCTGATTGCGCTCGTTGCCTGCGCTTCGCTGTCCGCCAGGATGACACCCTTACCGGCGGCGAGGCCGTCGGCTTTGACTACGATCGGGGCTCCCTGTTGTCTGACGTATTCGATCGCAGGGTCAATTTCGGTAAAACTTTTATACTTCGCGCTTGGTATCTGGTGACGGGCGAGGAAGTCTTTGGTAAAGGTTTTTGACCCTTCGAGCTGTGCTGCCGCAGCACTGGGTCCAAAAATTCGTAAACCAGCAGTAGTGAAATCATCTACGATTCCACAGACCAACGGCATTTCAGGTCCGACGATAGTCAGATCTATGCTTTCCTCTTGTGCAAACCCGAGTAGAGACACTATATCTTCGGCACTTATATCGATATTGGTTAACCGGGGTTCCTGTGCAGTGCCAGCATTGCCTGGCGCGACAAAAACCTGATCTACTAGCGGGGATTGTGCAGCCTTCCAGGCCAGTGCGTGTTCACGACCACCGCCACCAACAACCAGTACTTTCATGCTAGACGAAACCTGCAATCAATGCCGAAAATGGCGCATACCAGTAAACACCATCGCCATACCATGTTCGTTAGCGGCGGTGATTACCTCATCGTCACGCATCGAACCCCCGGGCTGAATCACGGCGCTGATTCCAGCCTCGTGTGCGGCATCGATACCGTCGCGAAACGGGAAAAAAGCATCCGACGCCATCACCGAGCCTGGTACCTTTAGATTGGCGTGTTCTGCCTTGAACCCCGCGATGCGGGCACTGTTGATACGCGACATTTGCCCCGCGCCAACACCGATGGTCATCCCGTCCCTGGCGTAAACAATGGCATTTGACTTGACGAATTTCGCGACCTGCCAGGCAAACAACAAATCCTCCATTTGCTGATCGCCTGGTTTTATATCAGAGACAACATGCAACGAATCGTAAAGTTTGTCATCGACATCCTGGACGAGTAGTCCTCCGTTCACTCGTTTGTAATCGAGTCGGTAGCTCTCGTTTTGCCACTGACCGCAACTGAGCAGGCGAATATTTTCCCTGGCAGCGACGATGGCGCTTGCCTCGTCGTCTACCTGTGGCGCAATAATCACCTCTACGAACTGGCGTTCGATGATCGCTGCAGCCGTCTGTGCATCGAGGGTCTGATTGAACGCTATGATACCCCCGAAAGCTGACTCGGGGTCGGTGCTAAATGCCCGTTGGTAGGCATCATGGATATTAGCTGCAACCGCAACGCCGCAGGGGTTAGCATGCTTTACGATAACACAGGCTGGTTGTTTAAATTGCTTGACGCATTCAAGCGCTGCGTCGGTGTCACCGATATTATTGTACGACAGGGCTTTCCCCTGTAGCTGGGTGGCGGTGGCAATGCCAGGCTCTGGTATTTCCGCTTCGATATAAAAGGCAGCGTTCTGGTGAGGATTTTCGCCATAGCGCATGCCTTGCGCGTGTTTGAACTGGAAGTTGATCGTACGTGGAAACCGTCGGTCATCGGGTTTTTGGACCAGGCGGCCCAGGTAATTGGCAATTGCACCATCGTAGCTCGCGGTATGTTCATAGGCCTTGACGGCCAGTGAAAAACGGGTTTCATCGCTCAGGCCACCATTATTTGTAGTCATTTCGTCGAGCAAGCCAGAATAGTCAGCAGGGTCGACCACCACCGTCACACTGGGGTGATTCTTTGCTGCTGCCCTCACCATCGCCGGGCCACCGATATCGATGTTTTCGATTGCATCTTCAAGCGTACAGCCGGAGTTCGCGACGGTTTTTTGAAATGGGTATAAGTTGATCACTACCATGTCTATCGGCTCTATATCGTGAGCCTGCATGACGGCGTCATCGATGCCGCGTCGTCCGAGAATGCCGCCGTGAACCTTTGGATGCAGGGTTTTGACGCGACCATCCATCATTTCTGGAAAGCCAGTGTAATCGGCTATTTCGGTCACAGGGATATCGTGTTGGGCTATCAGCCTGGCGGTACCGCCGGTAGACAGAAGTTTTACTCCTTTTGAGTGCAGGGCCTGCGCGAGTTCAACCACGCCAGATTTTTCGGAAACACTGATTAATGCACGCCTGATAGGCCGAGTAGATTGAGTCATAAGCCTGGATCTGAAAAAAACGGCATTATAGTGGATGAAAAATATCGGGGATAGGTTATATTCGGATTAATGGTCTATTTGGTATTGTTGGAGTTTTTTGCGCAGGGTTCCACGATTAATGCCGAGATAAGTGGCGGCTTTGGATTGATTATTATCACAGTGCTGCAATACGGTTCGGAGCATTGGTTGCTCAATTTCCGCGATTACAGTTTCGAACAGGTTTAAGGGGACTTCTCCATCTAAATCGACTAAATAACTGGATATCGCCTGTTCGACGGATTCCTGTAATGAGCTTTTATGCTTGTTATTAATCACGAAAACTTACCATTAATTCCCCGTTTGAAAACTTAGGAGGCATTGGCAGACTGATCTGGAATCCATAGTTCCAGGCGATTCTCGACAATATCCAACTGGTTTTCGGCGGTTGTTGCCTGCATGAGTGCAGACTTGATCAACCTGTAATTTTTATTTAGCCCGAGTTGCCAGTTAAAGTGTTTACGAGCGACCCGTACCCCTTGATATTCCCCGTAAAACGCATACAAATTTTCGAGGAGGTTTAGGAGCCATCGTTGTTTCTGTTCAACTGTGGGTTCTTTCGCGAATTGACCGGTTGATAGATAGTGATCGATTTGCTGAAATATCCACGGCCGTTGCAGCGCAACGCGTCCAACCATAATAGCATCAGAGGCCGTGAAGTTCACGATCATTTTTGCTTTTTTCTCGCAGCAGATGTCTCCGTTAGCAACGACTGGAATGTTTACAGCCTGTTTAACCTCGCGAATGGTTGTGTATTCGGCATCGCCAAGGAACCTGTCTTCTCGTGTGCGCCCATGAATGGTTAAAGCCTGGATACCACAGTCTTCAGCTATTCTGGCGATTTCTACAGCATTCCTGTTTTCTCTTGACCATCCGGTGCGCATTTTTAGTGTTACTGGTACCGATACAGCGTTTACCACACTACTCAAAATGGCTCGTACCAGCATCGTGTCTTTTAGTAACGATGATCCAGCCGCAACCCTGCACACTTTTTTCGTTGGGCAACCCATGTTGATATCGATTATCTGTGCGCCGTGGTCGACATTATAAGCGGCTGCATCGGCCATCATTTTTGGAATTCCACCGACTAACTGAACGATCACAGGGCCAGGTTCACCCGAATGATCCATGCGCAACTGAGTCTTGCGGCTTTCCCGCAAATCGGGTCGGCTGGTGATCATCTCTGAGACGACCATACCCGCACCGAGAGAACGGCACAGTTGGCGAAATGGGCGATCTGTCACACCGGCCATTGGCGCTAGAACCAGTCGATTGTGGAAGGTATAGGATCCAATGCTGAACGTCATAAAGCGGTATTATAATTACGCTTCTTCCCTAAAGCGAGTGGGTAGATTATGTCCGTGGCTTAGATTTCAGGCAGCCAATAATTAGCGACGTAACTGGTCGAATGAATTCGACTAATAAATATTGGGACAACCGCGGTCGAATAAATTCGACCCTTGGGTTCGGGGAAGGTGGATAGCCTGTAGGGCCGAATTCATTCGGCCATTTGCATGGAGCTGGTTGCACACCCGGCTAAAACCGAAACTATCGGACTAATCCTTATCCTCTAGCTGTTGTCGGTGAGTCGACGGGTCGGGGGAACCGCATTCGAGAAAAATGCGCCTGGTGCAGCTGGCACAAATATCCTTATCCAGCCTTTCAAATATTTCAGAAATCGCTTCAGACTTTGAGTCGAAAATATTCTCTTCACCAATTTCTTCGTTATAACCACCTCGGGCCATAACTCTGGCGGCCCTGTCCTGCAGTCGATAAAGGTACAGCCTGCCACCCATTTTACGCCTTGATCTGGCTTCGTTCACGAGTAATTCTGCACCCGCGACATCGACCTGGCTGATCCCCTTGGTTAGAAGTAACAGGTGTTTTTGATCTGGATAATGCTCCCGGTAGCGTCTCAACAATTCACCGACATGGGAAACCGATCCAAAATAAAGCGAATCTTCCAACCGCAGAAGTTTGAATTGTGGGCACTCGGGCAAAGTCGAGCCTAGCTTGAATTTTCGACCCCTGGATTCTGGATCGGGCACACGCGGTAATAGCCTGGGGCGAGATGTTCTACGCAAAAATATCATCAGGGATAAAATTACCCCCAGCAGGATTGCGAATTCGAGCTTGAGAAATATAGTGCTCAGGAAAGTGACGGTTAAAACCACGGCCTCATTGGCATCAGCACGTAAAATCTTTCTGATTTGGCTGAAATTGATCAGACGCCAGGAAACCAGAATCAGTAAGCCAGCTATCGCTGCTTTTGGCAAATACGAGGTTAGCGGGGCGACAGCGAGGACGATGACTATCAATAATACGCCGGCAATAATCGCCGAGAAAGGAGACCGGGCACCAGCATCGTAGTTGACGCCACTTCGATTAAACGAGCCGGTTGCAACGTATGCAGAGAAAAAACTGCCCGCAATATTGGAAAGACCCTGTCCGATAAACTCCTGATTACCGGAAATAGGCTGACCCGATTTAATCGAGATTGAGCGTGCAATCGATACTGCCTCGGTCAGGGCAAATAGTGTCATTGCCAACGCGAGTGGCGCCAGGTCTCTTAGTACATCAAGCGAAAAAACAGGTGTTGACAGAGGTGGTAGTTGTCGTGGTAACGCACCCACCATTTGAATGCCGGTGAATTCCTCGCCGAATGCCAGGTTCAACAAAATAGCAGAGATGCTCCCAAGTAATAGAGCCACGATCATGCCGGGAAACCTGGGATTTACTTTATGCGCGCATACGCCTGCGGACAGAGTAATCAATGCTACTGTGGATGCGAGTGGATGCAAAGAATCCCAGTGAGTGAACAGATAAGTGATGTCCTGGGACAAAAGTTCACTGTCGTGCAAGTTGATACCGAAGAATACTTTCGCCTGCTTGGCGGCGATGAGGAAGGCTGCCCCGGCAGTAAATCCTACGATTACAGAGTGGGAAATAAAATTAACCAGGGTGCCTAATCGTACTAATCCCATGGTCAATTGGATCACGCCAACCATGAAAGCCAGGGTGATCGCGAGTGCGATATATTGTTCGCTGCCGGGTGTTGCCATCACACTCAGCGATGAAAACATGACGATCGAGGCCGCAGTAGTCGGGCCTGATACCAGGTGCCAGGACGAGCCAAACAATGCGGCGACGATGGCAGGCACCATGCTCGTATACAGGCCGTACTCGGGAGGCATTCCGGCTATAGCTGCAAAAGCAACCCCCTGTGGTAATACGATAGCCGCACCGGTTAATCCAGCTATAAAGTCCGCGTGCAAAGATTCCCTGGTCTGGATTCTACCCCATCTCAGGAATGGCAATAATCTATTTAATCGAGCATAAAAATCCATAGCATGGCTCCGATTCGCTCAGCAATATGCCTTAACACCAGTTCAGGATAACCTTACCGGATTGGCCGGAGCGCATAACGTCAAATCCAGCCTGGAAATCCTTGATACCAAATCGGTGCGTTATTACCGGCTCCAGGTTTAAACCGCTTTGTAATAGTGCTGTCATCTTATACCAGGTTTCAAACATTTCACGGCCGTAAATACCCTTGATATTCAGGCTTTTAAATATAACCTGATTCCAGTCTATCGCCATGTCTCTGGGGGGAATACCCAGGAGCGCTACCCGGCCACCATGATTCATGTTTTGCAGCATAGCGTTAAAGGCCTGGGCATTACCAGACATCTCAAGCCCTACGTCAAATCCCTCTAGCATGCCGAGTTCAGACATGACCTGATCGATCGACTCTTTCTTTATATTTATAATACGGGTAGCACCGACCTTGCTGGCCAGAGCAAGGCGGTAATCATTCATATCGGTGATCACCACATGACGTGCGCCCGACCGCCGTGCAACCGCTGCCGCCATAATCCCTATCGGGCCGGCACCAGTAATCAGAATATCCTCACCAACCAGGTCGAACGACAGGGCCGTATGGGTAGCGTTGCCTAGCGGGTCAAGGATTGCGGCAATGTCATCGGAAATATCGTCTGGCAAAGGATAAATATTACGCGCCGGGATAACCAGGTATTCAGCAAACGCACCAGGACGGTTAACCCCCACGCCTGTTGTATTACGACACAGATGAAGCCTGCCCGCACGGCAATTTCTGCAAGTACCACAGATGATATGGCCTTCTCCCGACACGCGTTGCCCGATACTAAAGCCATGCACATGGCTGCCCAGTTCGACGATTTCTCCGGCATATTCGTGACCTATAGTCATTGGTACGGCTATGGTCTGTTGTGCCCAGTCATCCCAGTTATAGATGTGGATATCGGTGCCACAGATAGAAGTCTTGTGAATTTTAATTTTCACGTCTTCGAAACCGCATTCGGGCACTGCAATATCTTCTATCCAGATGCCTTTCTCTGCTTTTGTCTTAACCAGTGCTTTCATAAGAAAACTATACCTAAGGATAAATTAAATAATGCCAAGTTCCTGACCGATCTGCTCAAAGACCGATAAAGCCTGATCGAGTTGCTCGATAGTATGGGCCGCAGACATTTGCGTGCGAATTCGTGCCCTGCCTTGCGGAACTACCGGATAGGAAAAACCGATCACGTAAATTCCCTGCTCCAGCAGGCGCGCGGACATATTAGTCGCTAGTTTCGCATCGCCCAGCATGACTGGAATAATAGGGTGCTCTCCTGGAACCAGGTCAAAGCCCAGAGTTTGCAGGCCGTTACGAAAATAAGCACTGTTGGCCCTGAGTTTCTTGCGTAATTCGGCGCTATCGCCGAGTAATTCGATAGCCCGAATACTGGCTGCAACGATAGATGGCGCGAGCGAATTCGAGAACAGGTAGGGACGTGATCGCTGGCGTAACCAGGTAATAATTTCTGCTCGGCTAGAGGTATAACCGCCCGATGCACCACCGAGTGCCTTACCAAGGGTGCCGGTATAGATATCTATACGCTCGGATACGCCATGGTGCTCGGGGGTGCCCGCTCCCTTAGAGCCCATAAATCCAACCGCATGCGAATCATCGACCATGACCATCGCATCGTATTGTTCGGCGAGGTCGCAAATAGCGGGTAGATTGGCGAGGATACCATCCATAGAAAACACCCCGTCAGTCGCTATGAGCCTGAATCGACAATTTCCTGCCTGCTTCAATTGTTGCTCCAGATCATTCATATCGTTATTGTTGTAGCGTAAACGTCGGGCCTTGCTCAGGCGCACACCGTCGATAATACTGGCATGGTTCAGGGCGTCGCTAATTATGGCATCCTGATCATCGAGCAGGGTTTCGAACAGGCCTGTATTGGCGTCGAAACAGGATGAATAGAGGATCGTATCGTCGGTGCCCAGAAACTGGCTGATCGACGACTCTAGTTGTTTATGCAGTGTTTGAGTGCCACAGATAAATCGAACCGAGGCCATGCCAAATCCGTGAGTATCGAAGGCCTTTTTCGCGGCGTCGATAATCTGCTGATTATCGGCCAACCCGAGGTAGTTATTGGCACAAAAATTCAGCACCGATCGTCGCCCGGTTTCGGACTCAACTGCTATAGAGGCAGACTGGGCTGAGTCGAGAACACGCTCTTTTTTATAGTGCCCAAGTTCGCTTAATTTGCTGATTTCCTGCTGTAGATAATCCAGGTATTTCTGGTTCATGGTATTCCCTAAATAAATTCAAATTCGTAGGTTAGTGCATCGGTGCCGGGATCGACGATTTCCAGTCGGAACTGAACCGGGTTGTCGGGTAGCATGATGGTTCGATTCCTGTCGGCAAGCAGGTATTCATCTGGAGTAAATAACCGGTTCGCAATCAGGGTTCCCTGGATATCGAATAGACTGACCAGCAGGCCGGGTAATTTTTGTTTAAAAGGCGCCTGGTTGATAAACGCGCCAGTGACCATCAACGCGTCTCCCTGTACCGGATGGGTAAATAAGTTTCTTTCCAGTAGCTTTATTTGCCTGAGGCTGGAAAACTGTAATTCGTCGCACGGCAGTAACTGGCACAGGTTTGATACCTGCTTTTGAAATTGTGGTTTTTCAATCAACTGGTAACGTTGATAGTAAATCACCTGCACGATGCTAAACGTTAGTAGTAGTAATATACCTATTAGCCATAACAGGGGGGATAGACTGAAAAATATCCCTCGCTTGCTTCCATACATGGCTTCATGCAGGCTGAGTTCAGGATTTGAATCAGGTATCGGTGCGATCTCTTCGGCTACCTGGCTCAGGTAGCCAGGTGGTAATATTCCTTCAAAACTTTTTAGCGATTGCAGGGCGTCAAATACCTTGCCACACTCTCCGCAGCGAACTTTGCCCAGGGCGATTCTCAGTTCTTGTTCGGTAACACGAAAACGGCTGCTGCATTGATCACAACAAGTCTCCATCACATCGTCGAGGTAAGCGCTTTTAACCATTTTTTCGGATTCCACTAATACTAACCCATTCTTCGCGAATAGACACTGGATCCAGATTAAAGTAGGTCTGGTAAGCACATGTTATCTCATTTACCTGATTCCTGAGAATCCCCGATAGTAGAATTCGACCGTTAAATTTGACCAGATTTGCAAACTTATCCGTCATTTTTACCAGCGGCCTCGAGAGTATATTTGCGATGAGCAGATCGACGGGTTCAAAATCCATCTCTTCTGGCAAGCAAATATTCAGGGAGTCAGGATCGATTTCGTTTCTGCGCATATTGTCTCGGGTAGCGGCGAGGGCCTGTGGGTCAATATCGATAGCAGCTACCCTGGTTGCCCCCAGCTTGCGGGCGGCAATTGCCAGAATGCCGGAACCGCAGCCGTAATCAATAACTGACTTACCCTCAAGGTCCTGATCGCTTAACCAGGCGAGGCAAAGCGCGGTTGTGGGGTGATCACCAGTACCGAATGCAAGTCCGGGGTCGAGTCGAATATTGATCGCGCCCGGGTCGGGAGGTTCGATCCAGCTCGGAACCACCCACAGATTTTCCCCACATCGAATTGGCTCGGAATATTGCAAATGCGCGCGCTCCCAGTCCTGATCGGTAACCACGGTTTTTCGTAAGCTGGCAGCCTGGTGAGGTGCTAGCAGTTTCAACAGGTGATTATGTAAATTTTCCAGGGATCGTTCCTGCTCGAACAGAGCTGTCACCAGCGAATGCTGCCAGACCGGAGTGTCACCAGGCAGGGGTTCGTAAATTGGTTCGTCCCTTGCATCGGAAAGCGTAATGCTCACAGCGCCAAGTGCGAGCAAGCTCGCCTCGGTTCGGTCGAGTTCTGTCGCTTCACATTGAACGCTGATTTGCCACCAGGCCATGGGGAGATTCTGACTAGTCAATACCTAATTTTTTTTCCAGGTAATGAATATTGGCGCCGCCTATCTTAAAATTGGCATCGCTGATGATTTCCATTTGCAGCGCTATATTGGTTTTGATGCCATCGATTACAATTTCCGAAAGCGCGCCACTCATACGCGCTATCGCCGATTCACGCGAGTTACCGTAAGCGATTAACTTGCCAATCATCGAATCGTAGTAGGGGGGAACCGTATAGCCATTATAGATATGCGAATCCATACGTATACCGGGTCCGCCGGGGGCGTGATATAGCGTAATCTTGCCAGGTGAGGGCAGGAAAGTCCTGGAGTCTTCAGCGTTAATACGGCATTCGATCGCATGCCCATGTATCTGGATGTCTTCCTGTTTGTACCGCAATGGATTGCCTGCGGCGATCGAAATTTGCTCCTTGATAATGTCGACCCAGGTCACCATTTCGGTCACCGGGTGCTCCACCTGTACCCGGGTATTCATTTCGATGAAGTAAAATTCCTCGTTTTCATACAGAAATTCAAAGGTTCCCGCGCCTTCGTAACCCATTTGAGTACAGGCCTCGGCGCAGCGTTCGCCTATGGTCTTTCGTTGTTCCGGGGTGATTCCAGGAGCCGGTGCTTCTTCGACGACTTTTTGGTGCCGCCGTTGCATCGAACAATCGCGTTCACCCAGGTGAATCGCATTGCCGTGCGAATCGGCAAGCACCTGGATTTCGATATGACGTGGTGAACCGAGAAATTTCTCCATATACAGGATATCGTTGTTGAATGCCGCTGCAGCTTCTGATCGAGTCAACTGGATCGAATTCAGCAAGCTACCCTCGGCATGTACCACGCGCATACCCCGACCGCCCCCGCCGCCGGCGGCTTTAATAATTACCGGATAGCCGATTTTTTGGCCCAGTTTAAGGTTCCTTTCATTGTCGTCATTCAAAGGGCCATCGGATCCTGGAATGGTTGGTACACCAGCATCTTTCATCGCTTTGATCGCGGCAATTTTATCACCCATGGTACGTATCGAAGCAGCGCTTGGGCCAATGAATTTGAATCCACTGGATTCGACCTGTTCGGCGAACTCGGCATTTTCGGACAGAAATCCGTAACCGGGATGAATCGCCGACGCGTTGGTTAGCTCGGCGGCGCAAATCAGTGCCGGAATATTGAGGTAACTATCGAGCGAGGCAGGAGGGCCGATGCAGACAGATTCGTCCGCCAGTCGTACGTGTTTGAGATCACGGTCGGCAGTGGAGTGTACTGCGACCGTTTTAATATCCATTTCGCGGCAGGCGCGCAGAATGCGTAAAGCGATTTCTCCCCGATTGGCGATAACTATTTTTTCTAGCATGACAGATGCTTACTCGATGATGAACAGTACCTGGTCGTACTCGACCGGGCTACCGTTTTCCACCAGGATTGATCTGACAGTGCCGGCTTTATCGGCTTCGATCTGGTTCATCATTTTCATCGCCTCGATAATACACAGGGTATCGCCGACATTGACTTTCTGGCCTTCCGTGACGAAAGGCCCGGAAGTAGGTGATGCCGCGCCATAAAATGTACCGACCATGGGCGATTTTACTTCGTGCCCCTTAAACTCGGCCTTAGGGGGGGTAGTATCCGCGTTGACCATTGGCACCGGGGCGGCGTAAATCGGCGCAGGCACCAGGGGTGCCGACGCCTGTTGCATCAGGGTAGTTTGCCGACTGATGCGTACCGAATCCTCACCCTCCTTGATTTCGAGTTCGGCAATATCCGACTCCTCGAGTAATTCGATTAATTTTTTAACTTTACGAATATCCATTATTACTTTCTCTTTGCATTGGTTTTTTTGCAGGCGATGACCGCAGCTTCGAAGGCGAGCAAATAGCTGCTTTTGCCGAAACCGCAGATCACGCCATTGGCGATATCGGACAGGTACGAATGAGTTCGAAACTCTTCGCGTGCGAAGATGTTCGATAGATGGACTTCTATAAATGGTAAATCTGTGGCCAGGAAGGCGTCCCTGATGGCTACGCTGGTATGGGTAAAGGCTGCGGGGTTAATGATTACGAACTGTACCTGGTTAGTGGCTGCCTGGTGAATGGTATCGACAATTTTACCTTCGACATTCGACTGGAAAGTTTCGAGCCGGATGCTTCGCTGCTGAGCTAATTTTGCCAGCGACTGGTTGATCGATGCGAGGGTATCAGCGCCGTATACCTGCGGTTCGCGGTTGCCTAGCAGGTTTAAATTTGGCCCATGTATTACCAGAATTTTTGTCATTGGAAATGGATTTTATAGCTACCAAAAGGCTTTGATTGAATATAACCTCAATTTTCACATAGAGGAAAGATAGAGTCCAGTTTTAGTGCGTTATTTACCTTTTTGCCGAAGTTATCGACTTTTAAGCCCTGGCACGAGTAAAAATATGACTATTTTAAAGTAATTTCCCAAGCTCTTCACGTAATAGATCCAGGCTGATTTCACCCGCGTGCGTGTAACGGATGTTGCGATCCTGGTCGATGATTGCGGTAAACGGCAGGACACTACTCTCGTTACCAAATACCGCGCTGTACATGGGCATTTGATTAGTCACCAGGAATGACGGGTAGTTCATCTCGTATTCCGTCATGAAGGAGTCGATATTCTCGATACTGTCGAACGCCAGGCCAAGGATCTGCACCTGCGTGCCGTATTCGTTTTGCAAGTCTATTAACGTAGGTACTTCACGGCGGCAGGGAGCGCACCAGGGTGCCCAGAAATTGAGGATTAAAACAGGCTGCTTCCATTCACCGAGGGTGTAAGTCTTACCCTCCATATCGACCAGTGGTATGGCGTCGAGCGATGCGGGCACCATGACTTGTTTTGGCCCTGGGTCAGAAAGTTGGGCTTCGGGCATGTCCTGTTGAGGCAATGTCCAGTAAATTAGAAATACGCCGAAGCCGAAGCCCAGCAGAATTAACGTTGTTATCAGTAGTGTTTTTCGGGTCATTGTATTTGTCTCAAAGTGTTAATAATATGTGCCGCAAATTCCTCGCCGGACATTTCACCGACCACGCGCCGGTTGCGGATTTCCTGACCCGATGGGTCAAAAAACAATATAGCGGGTGGTCCATATATACCCAGAGAACTCAGCAGTTGGGTATCAATCGCATCGTTATCGGTGATATCGGCCTGCAAGGTGACGACATTATCCAGCGCCTTGAGTACGCCTGGATGGGTAAAGGCATATTTTTCCATTTCCTTGCAGGAGATACACCAGTCGGCATAAAAGTCTAGCATCGTCGGCTGGTTTAGTCTCACCGAGTTGGCCAGGGCAGCTTGCAACCCCTGCACGCCCTTGATTTGCTGAAAAACGATCCGGTCGGTTACGCCTGTAGAACTTTCGTTGCCCGCGTTCAGGACGACCCCCCTTAACGGTTGTATCAAATCTCTACTACCTGCCACCGCGCCCAGCAGGTAAGCGGTACCATAGAGAAGCAGGATGATGCCGAGGCCTTTATTCAATTTATTCCATCCCGATGCCGATGCTGGTAGTGCTTCCAGCGCACCCATATAAATTGCCGATGCGATGGCCAGGCCCGCAATCAGAGCCATAATGATAGACACCGGTAAAAAGCGCTCCAGCAACCAGATCGCTACACCTAATAAAATCACACCGAATATGGATTGCACCTGCTTCATCCAGTTCCCGGCCCGGGGTAGTAATTTTCCCATAGAGGTACCGATTAATAATAGTGGTACGCCCATTCCCAGCCCGAGCGCGAAAAGTGCGAGACCGCCGAGCTGCCAGTCCTGGGTTATTGATATAAAGATCAAGCCCCCAACGAGTGGTGCGGTGATACAGGGGCCAACGATGATCGCCGAAAACAGTCCCATGAGCCCAACGCCAATTAGGGTGCCGCCCTGCCGACCACGGCTTATAGCCTCGAGCCTCGAATGAATTACGTAGGGCAATCGTAGTTCGTAAAAACCGAACATCGAAAGCGCTAGCAATACAAAAAGTACCGCAAAAATACTCAGAATCCAGGGTTCCTGAAACCAGATTTGAATATTGAATTCGGCACCGTAGAATCCCACTATAGCGCCAATGATGGCATAAGTGGTAGCCATCGAGAGGACATAAACCAGCGATAATAAAAAGGCTTTACGGGTGGTAATAGATTCTCCCTGGCCAGCGACGATACTGGACAGGATTGGAATCATCGGAAACACGCAGGGAGTGAATGTAAGGGCTATGCCCGCCAGAAAAAACAGTGCGACGATAAGCAAAATATTACTGTCATACAGTAATTGCGTGAATTGATCCTGTTCGGATAAGGATTGCTCGCTGCTTTCAGGGCTCGTGTTTTCTGTAGCAGCGAGTTTCGAGGTCGTGGTATCGTTTCGATTGCCGGTTGCGCGTACCTGCGTCGGTTGATCCCCTATATCGATCAGACCTGTAAGCAGGTCTACGCTTAGATACTTGGTAATCGGTGGGTAGCAAATGCGATCTTCAACACAGCCCTGGTACTGGTAAGCGAGCGTATATTGTTCGCTCGCGTTAGTATCGGACAGGATCGGGATGGAAATTTCCACCTGCTCGTGGTACACCTCCATGCGACCGAAGAACTCGTCGTCTTTAATGTCGCCCGGTGGCAAGATAACAGGACCGAGGCTGTGTCCACTGCCATCGACCAGGCTAATTGCCATCTTGTCTCGATATAAATAGGTGTTTGGATAAATCAGAATGCTGGTTTGAATATTGTTGTTTTGACCCAGATTTGCCGACAGACTGAACGCGGTGTCTGGATGGGGAATTTCGACATCGTTACTTAAACCAGCCGCATCACCCAGTGATTGAAGTATCGATGTTGCGCTCGACTCTGTCGATTCTATAAATGCCGGGTCGAAGGCGAGTAAGTCGTCTTGCTGAGCGACGCCCAGCGAAGTGGTTATTAATAGCAATGCACCCAGGCTGATACGTATAAACCCTTTCACCGAATAGCCTGCGACATCTTGTTCATAGACGCCCTGAATACTCCAGGCACCAAACTGGCATTTTGTCGACGGGTCGCGTTTTTTAGCATATCAACCTTAGTTTACCGATGTTTTTTTTGCTAACTGATTTTTGAAACTGGCTTTGCACTGATCATTCCACAGATAGTATAGAGTGCATTTACGCCAAAATGTTTACACTAATTGCTAATTTTTTCTCGATCCGATCGTGAGCAGGGTATTGAAACAATGGTATGCTAACCGTATATATCAATATTAACTGTATTACCGGGGTGATAGGGCGGGGAAATAATTACTTAACCAGGGATACCGGGCATTAATTCGCCACGCAGTTTAGTCAAGAGGTTTGCATGTTTCCAGTCGTTGCCATAATTTTTCTGATAGTACCCATCGTCGAGGTATACCTGCTGATTCAGGTTGGGCAGGTAATTGGTGCGCTCTGGACTATATTCCTGGTTGTACTGACAGCCGTGATCGGTGTCTGGCTTTTAAAAATCCAGGGGGTCTCGACCCTGATGCGCGCCCAGCAGAAAATACAGACCGGTCAAACTCCTGCTCGGGAAATGCTTGAGGGAGTAGGCCTGGTTCTGGCGGGTGCTTTTTTACTTACCCCGGGGTTTTTCACTGACACCGTGGGTTTCCTGTTGTTATTTCCACCGTTAAGGGTCTGGCTAGTGAACAGCTTCGTCTCGAATATGATGGTTTCAGGCCGATTCACCCGCCCGCCTGGACAACCAGGGGCCGGGTTTGAGAGCGATTCAACGAATCGGGGAAAAAAACCGGACGTTATCGAAGGCGTGAAATACACGCGTGAGGATTAGCTCGCCCGTTCAGTTCGATCCTTTACGAGGCAGGACATGCCCCGAAAAAATTAAATTAAGCGCTTGAAACTTCTTTTTTGTTCCCCATATCCCTTGACTAGTCGAATTTGCTGAATATTATTAGCACTCACCTGATGCGAGTGCTAACTCGCACCAAATTCTAAATCGCCATCCTGAAGGTTGGCGGAAACATAAACTAAAACATTTTGGAGAATAGCAACAATGAATATTCGTCCCTTGCATGATCGTGTGGTCGTCAGGCGTAAGGAGGAAGAGCGTACTTCTGCTGGTGGTATCGTGATTCCTGACTCTGCAACCGAAAAGCCGAGTACCGGCGAAATAATCGCTGCGGGAAATGGCAAGATCACCGATTCGGGTGATGTACGAGCCCTGGATGTCAAGGTAGGTGATACTGTTTACTTCGGTAAGTATTCAGGCACCGAGATCAAGGTAGACGGCGAAGAACTGCTGATCATGCGCGAAGACGACATCATCGCTGTTGTTGAATAATTCACAGACAAGAGGTTAATTCCCAATGAGTGCAAAAGAAGTAAAATTTGGTGATGATGCGCGTGGACGCATGGTCAACGGTGTTAATGTCCTGGCTAACGCGGTCAGGATAACACTAGGTCCGAAGGGCCGTAACGTGGTTCTGGACAAAAGTTTTGGCGCGCCCACCGTCACTAAAGACGGTGTCTCGGTGGCGAAGGAAATTGAACTGGAAGACAAGTTCGAAAACATGGGTGCGCAGATGGTGAAGGAAGTTGCCTCGAAAACTTCCGATGTTGCTGGTGACGGCACTACTACTGCGACAGTTTTAGCCCAGGCGATTGTACGTGAAGGCATGAAAGCAGTGGCTGCCGGTATGAACCCAATGGATTTGAAACGTGGTATCGACAAGGCTGTTACTGAAGCTGTAAAAGACCTGCAATCAAACTCTACCCCTTGCGCCGATAGCACAGCAATTGCGCAGGTAGGCTCTATTTCCGCCAATGCTGATGAAAGTATTGGTAGCATCATTTCCGAAGCGATGGACAAGGTAGGTAAGGAAGGCGTTATCACCGTTGAAGAAGGTTCGTCATTCGACAACGAGCTGGAAGTGGTTGAAGGCATGCAGTTCGATCGTGGATACCTGTCACCTTACTTTGTCAACGACCAGGCCACTATGTCGGTTGAACTCGAAGAACCGATGATTTTGTTGTTCGACAAGAAAATTTCAAATATCCGTGAATTGCTGCCCATCCTCGAAGGTGTCGCCAAGGCTAGCAAGCCGTTATTGATCATCGCCGAAGACATCGAAGGCGAAGCGCTGGCAACTCTGGTAGTTAATAGCATGCGCGGTATCGTCAAGGTCTGTGCAGTTAAAGCGCCTGGCTTCGGTGACCGTCGCAAGGCAATGCTGCAGGATATCGCGGTTCTGACCGGTGGTCAGGTCATCTCCGAGGAAGTCGGTTTGAGCCTGGAAAAAACAACCCTGGACGATCTGGGTTCAGCGAAGAAAGTATCGATCACCAAAGAGAACACCACCATCGTCGACGGTGCTGGATCGGCCGAAGAAATTCAAGGCCGTATTACCCAAATCAAGGCGCAAATCGAAGAGTCAACTTCAGATTACGACACTGAAAAAATGCAGGAACGCCTGGCGAAAATCGCGGGTGGTGTTGCTGTGATTAAAGTAGGTGCCGCGACTGAAATTGAATTGAAAGAAAAGAAAGCCCGTGTCGAAGACGCGCTGCACTCAACTCGTGCTGCTGTTGAAGAAGGCGTGGTTGCCGGCGGCGGCGTGGCACTGATTCGTGCCTGTGCTTCGATCAGTAAGCTTAAAGGTGACAACAGTGATCAAAACGTCGGCATCGACATCGCGCGTCGCGCGATGGAAGAGCCAATCCGTCAAATCGTTATCAATGCTGGCGAAGAAGCATCGGTTATAGTCCATGCAGTCAAGGGCTTCAAAGGTAACAAGGGTTACAACGCTGCCACCGGTGAATACGGCGACATGATCGAAATGGGTATTCTGGATCCAACCAAGGTAACCCGTTATGCATTGCAAAATGCTGCGTCGATTGCCGGGCTGTTGATCACTACCGAAGCCATGATTGCCGATGCACCCAAGGACACGGCTGCACCTGCCATGCCTGACATGGGTGGTATGGGCGGCGGTATGGGTGGTATGGGCGGTATGATGTAAGCCGTTCAGAAACCTGAACCGTGATATAAAAAAAGCCCCGCTTGCTGCGGGG
>CAZJEJ010000014.1:0-13486 GCA_964544945.1 uncultured Gammaproteobacteria bacterium
CAGGTTCAATCGGTTTTATTTGAGAGTGTCGGAGTCATGTCTGACTCCGACGCCTAATTTGCTCAAGACTTTGGCAGCTTATTCTCCGGATCATACAACGGCTTATATCCCACCGACTCGACTTTCATCGGAAATTGTTCGCCCAGATATTCGGTGATGAACTCGCGACCTTCCTGGCAATACTCGTAGGGCAGGTAGGCCAGTCCTATATTTTTACCGATGCTCGGGCCGTAGGCGATGCTGGTGAGATACGAGCGGCGACCTTTGGAATCGATCGGCACCTCGCCGGTTTCTGGATCCATCAGTGGGCACGAGCCGACTGGGAAGCGCGCGATACCCTCGGAATCCACATTGTCGGTCATTGACAGTGTGCACAGGTAGGCGACCTGGTGTTCAAGCTCACGCTGTTCGAGGTAGGGCGCCTTGCCATGGAAGTCGGCTTGTTTGACCACGGGGCGTGACAGACCCGCCTCGTACAGGTTGTACTCGGTCAGCAGGTCGGCATTTTGTAGACGCAGGCTTTTTTCCATGCGTCGACTGTTGGCATAGGTTTCGATCCCAACCGGTGTTGCGCCCTGTTCGTAGACCAAATCCCATAACGACAGGCCGTAACTAAATGCTACGTGTAGCTCCCAGCCCTGCTCGCCGACGTAAGAGATGCGGAAGGCCTCTACCGGGATGCCTTTCAAGGTGAGGTGTCGGGTCGCGGCAAACGGGAAGTTTTCGTTTTCCCAGGCGGCTGGTTCGTCGGCGATCGCCTGGATAGTCTTGCGCGCATTGGGTCCCCAGACACCGAGGCAGGCCATGTGATCGGATCGATCGTCGATGTAGACATGCCAGCCATTGTCTTCGGCCATGCGCTTGAGCCAGATATAATCGCGGTGACCTGCGTCGGCGCCATCGATCACGCGGAAGCAGTCTTTAGCCTGGCGAATCACCGTGAGGTCCGCGCGCACACCGCCGCGCTTGTCGAGGAAGTGCGTGTAGACTCCTTTGCCGATGGGGGTATCGCCGCCAACTTTGGCGACACAGGTGTATTCCATCAGGGCCTCGGCGTCGGGGCCGATGACATCGTACACGGCGAAATGCGACAGATTGATCATGCCGACGTTTTCCGACATTGCCAGATGTTCGGCGTTTGATACACGCCAGAAGTGGCGGTTGTCCCACTCGTGCTCGCGTACCGGCACTTTGTCGCCGTATTTCTCCAGCAAGTGTTCATTAGCGGCGTAACCGTGTGCGCGCTCCCAGCCCGATAGTTCCATGAAATAGCCGCCCAACTCCTGCTCGCGCGCCCAGAAAGGGCTGCGTCGCAAATTGCGGCCTTTGGAATAGGGTTCACGGTTGTGTACGGCGGGGTTATAAATCTTAAATGCAGATTCATAGCAGCGATCGTAAATGTAGGACGGAGTTTTCTGAATCGGGTAGTGGCGCGCCGTGTCGATACCGAAGAAGTCCATCTCGGCGACGCCGTCGGTCATCCAGTCGACCAGCACTTTGGCGATTCCAGGGGCGTCCTTGATCCAGACCGCGATCGCGTACCAGAGCCCGCGGGTTAGCGAGGATTCGCCGACCGATGGACCACCGTCGGTAGTTACCTGTAGCAGGCCGTTAAACGAGTGTTTCTCGTTGTAACCAATTTCGCCGAGGATTGGGGTCAGTTCCATGGCGCGCTCCAGTGGTTCCATAATCTGGTCGAGCTCGAGGTCACGCTGTGAGGGTGACCAGTGGGTCTCGCCTTTTTCTGGCAGGTCACGCGGGTGTAGCATGCGGGGTTCTTTCTCTTCGTAATAACCCCATTCGATCTGACCGCCTTCCGGCGATTTTGGGTCGCCGGTATCGCGAAGATAGGCTGAGTTGCCCTGGTCACGCAGCAGCGGGTAACCGATGTGCTTGCCGGTGCCTTCGAATTCATTGAAGGGAGCGAAGAAGGAAAGCGGGTGATCGACCGGCATGACCGGGAGGTCTTCACCGGCCATTTCTGCGATGCTACGACCCCAGAGTCCGGTACACACGATAACGTGGTTGGCGGCAATGTAGCCGCGGCTGGTTTCGACGCCGACGATACGGCCGTCCTGAATGTCGAGGCCGGTGGCTGTCGTATTGGCAAAGGATTGTGCCTTACCGGTTTCGACCGCGTTATCGACCAGGATACCGCAGACTGTCTGCGACCGGGGAGTGACCAGGCCGGCGTCGGGGTCCCACATGGCACCCTGAATCACGTCCTCTTCGAGCAGTGGAAAAAGTTCTTTGGCTTCGGCCGCGCTGATCATCTTCACGTTGGTACCGAAGGCCTTGCCGGAAGCAACCTTACGCTTGAGCTCCATCATACGGTCGTCGTCGCCCTTGCGCGCCACTTCGAGTCCCCCAACACGGGCGTAATGTCCCATCTTGTCAAAGAACTCGATGCTGTAGTGTGTGGTGTAGCAGGTGAATTTGCTGTGGTCGGTGGCGTAGCAGAAATCGGACGCGTGCGAGGTTGAGCCGATGTCGGTCGGAACCGACGTTTTGTCGATGCCAACAATGTCGTCCCAGCCGCGTTCGACCAGGTGATGCATTACTGAGGCGCCGACAATCCCGCCGAGACCGATGATGACAACGTTGGATTTATCTGGAAACTGTGCCATGACTATTCTCCCGATGACGGACGACCGACACCGCTGCTTCTAAAAGTGGTTACAACTGATATTCGGAAGTATAAACAACCAATTTTAACTTCTTCAACAATATTAAATCAGGAAGTCGCAGTGCAGTCCAATTGTGTCGTATCTGATATTTTTTTAGTCTCAGCAACCGGTCAAAATTCCTTATTCGGTCGGCTTGCTGGTTTTCGTCGGCAAATAAGTACTCCTTCAATGAGATATCTTAGAATGCAGAGCGTCCCCCATCCGTGCAATCGATTCGATGCGTCTAGAGAAGCCCTACAGCTTGATTCCCCGCAAAATGTCGATAGAATACTCGGCGTTCGAATCTGGCCTGGTCGACACCGGTTTGCACGACACGGCACCGAACTGGAAATTCAAATACCTGGAGAGTTGTTCAAGGTAATAGCGATCGAAGAATCTCCTTACGATCCCCAAAACGAGAAGTGACGAGCATCATGAAAATACTGATATGTGTGAAACGTGTACTCGACCCTCAGGTCAAGGCACGCGTAAAAGCGGACGGTTCGGGCGTCGATTTGACGAATGCCAAGATGACGATGAACCCATTCGATGAAAATGCGCTGGAAGAGGCATTACGACTACGCGAGGCAGGTTCTGCTGAAGAACTCATCGTGGTATCCATCGGCGGTGGTAAAACCCAGGAAACTTTACGCCATGGCCTGGCGATGGGTGCCGACCGTGCTATCCATGTGGTCACCGAAGAAGTGCTTGAACCTCTGGCCGTCGCCAAGGTATTGAAAGCGATTGTCGATAAGGAAGCACCGGGCCTGGTACTGGCGGGCAAGCAGGCGATCGACGATGATTCCAATCAGACCGCGCAAATGCTCTCTGCACTGCTCGGATGGTCGCAAAGCACCTTCGTCTCTGAGTTTAAAAGCGACGGCGATACGGCCACGACTACTCGTGAAGTAGACGCGGGTCTCGAAGTCATTACGGTCAAGATGCCAGCCGTGGTCAGCGTCGATTTGCGCCTCAACGAACCGCGCTACGTCAAGTTACCCGATGTGATGAAAGCCAAGCGTAAACCGATGGATAGCATCGAACTCGATAGTCTCGGCCTCGATACTGTAAACCGATTGACCACGCTTGAAGTGGTCGAGCCTGAAGGCCGGGCGGCCGGTATTATAGTCAACAGTGTCGCCGAACTGGTAGACAAATTGCGCAACGAAGCGAAGGTGATCTAGTCATGAGTAATCTGGTAATAGTCGAACACGACAACAATGAAGTCACCGCTGCAACGCTGCACGCTGTCGCGGCAGCCCAACAAATCGGTGGCGATATCGATTTGCTCGTCGCCGGCGAAAACTGCCAGGCAGTAGCCGATAGTGCTGCCCAGATAGCGGGAGTTTCAAAGGTAAAGCTGGCTGATCATGCCATGTTTGGTCACCACCTGGCGGAAAACCTGACATCTCTGATTGTCGAAGTGGCAAAGGATTACAGTCACCTGTTGGCTGCGGCGACTACTTTTGGCAAAAATGTCATGCCGCGTGTATCGGCATTGCTCGACGTCGCGCAAATTTCGGAAATTGTAGAAATTAAATCCCCCGATACATTTGTACGCCCGATTTATGCTGGCAACGCACTCGCCACGGTCCAGTCGGCGGATACGATCAAGGTGATCACGGTACGTACAATCAGTTTTGAAGCGGCGGCAGCCAGCGGTGGATCGGCGAGTGTCGAAGCGATCTCCGGTGGTGCCGACACAGGCCTTTCAAGCTGGATATCGCAGGCAGTTTCAAGCAATGATCAGGTCGATTTGACCTCGGCCAGTATCGTCATATCCGGTGGACGCGGAATGAAAAACGGCGATAACTTCAGCATGTTGCATGCGGTGGCGGATAAGCTCGGTGCCGCCGTGGGTGCTTCGCGCGCCGCGGTCGATTCAGGCTTTGTTCCGAACGAATTACAGGTAGGACAAACTGGCAAGGTCATCGCACCCGACCTTTATATCGCGGTCGGCATTTCCGGCGCGATCCAGCATCTGGCGGGCATGAAGGAATCCAAGGTGATCGTAGCGATCAACAATGATAGCGAGGCGCCGATCTTCCAGGTGGCCGATTACGGACTGGTGGCCGATTTATTCGATGCAATACCGGAGCTAGAAGCAGCACTCTAAACTAAACCCTGCTTAGCGATACAGGAACACCCGCCGGGATCATTTTTCGGCGGGTTTTTTGTATCCTGAATTCAGCGAAACAAGCCCTGCCCAGATACGCCAGTGATTCAGGTTTTAGTGACGCCTAGCGCGTCATTTGAGCGGGCAACCAGGTTGCGATTCCCGGAAAGGCGGTCAATAAAATTATCGCGGTCATCAGCAATAAAAAGAAGGGCAATGCGTAGCGCGCTATGCTGAGTATATTGATTTTTGTGAGGCCCTGAATTACGAACAGGTTAAATCCAACCGGTGGGGTGATTTGCGACATTTCGACTACGAGGACGACGTAGATACCAAACCACATCAAGTTTATTCCGCTGCGCTCGATCATTGGTAACACGATGGATGTGGTTAATACGACAATCGAGATCCCGTCCAGAAAGCAGCCAAGAAGCATAAAAAACAGGGTTAACATCACGATTAACATGACCGGGGAGAGTCCCATCGAGGCGATTTGTTCTGCCAGTATGCGGGGGATACCTGTGAAACCCATGGCCAGGCTCAGAAAGGCCGCACCGGCAATAATGAAGGTAATCATGCAAGAGGTGCGGGTGGCGCCCAGGAGACTTAAAATAAAAGTATCTTTACTTAATGTACCGGTCACGAAGGACAGGAATAATGCACCAAAAACGCCGAGTGCCGCTGCCTCGGTCGCAGTCGCCCAGCCTGCGTAAATCGAACCTAAAACGAATAATATAAGTCCCAGGACTGGAAACAGACGCCGTGTCATGTAGAGTTTTTCTTTAAGCGGCAAATCCGGTGTATCGTCTACCGGCAATTTGTCGGCATTAAAGATCGACCAGATGGCGGTATAACCCATAAACAAAGCGACCAGCATCATGCCGGGTATGACACCGGCTACGAATAATCGAGAGATGGATACTTCGGCCGAAACGCCATACACGATTAATATAATCGAGGGAGGAATCAGAAACCCAAGTGTCCCCGAGCCCGCCAGTGTCCCTATCATCATTTCCAGCGGATAGTGTCTTTTTTGTAATTCGGGAAATGTCATACGACCAATGGTCGCGGCGGTAGCCGCAGACGAGCCCGAAACGGCGGCAAAAATCGTGCAACCCAGAATATTGACGTGTAGCAATCGCCCAGGAATCCTTTTTAACCAGGGTGCCAGGCCATGAAACAAATCTTCGGAGAGCCTGGTGCGGAACAAGATTTCGCCCATCCAGATGAACAGGGGTAATGCAGCCAGCGTCCACGTCGCGGATGCTCCCCAGGTAGTAGTCGCGAAAAGCAGGCCAATATTACCGTTATCGTTCAAGACCAGCGCGACGAAGGCAACCAGAAACAAGGCCCCGGCAACCCAGACACCGCAGAGCAATGCCCCGAAGAGCACGGCGGATAAGATAATCACCAGATTGGCAATTTCCATTAGCCCTATTCCTCCAGCTCCAGAAACGAGGGTGTATGTCCTAGCAAAGAACTCACGATGTCGTCGACCAGGGCAATGAAAAGTATCACTGCACCCAGTGCCATGGGCAATTGGGGTATCCATATGGGAATCGCGATATAGCCCTGCGATAACTCACGAAAGCTCCAGGATTCATAAACTAGATAACTAAGGTGGTAAGCGCCGAAGCCTGTAATTACGGAGAAGATAAACAGTACGAGATACATCAGTTTTCGCTGGTGTGCCGAAGATAATAAATGTATCAGCAGGGTTACGCGGATGTGGGCGCCGTGCCGAAAGGTATAGGCGAGCGCGAGAAAGGAAGCGGCGGCGAGCAAATAACCCGAAAAATCCTCGGTGGAGGGGATAATGACGCCAAACCAGCGCCCGACGATCTGAGCCAGGATCATCACCGTTATTAAAACGATACAGCCGCCGGCGATTATGCCGGCGGCTGTATATAGTTTATCGAGGCTCCCCCGCATCGACTAATTTCGGCTCTGGCTGATCTTTACTGATAGGCGGAGAGAATTGCCTTACCCGCATCGCCGGCTTCTAAAACCCACTCATTGCCCATGGTTTTACCGATCGCCTGTAAATCGGCTTTAAGCTGCGCGCTGGGTTGCGCCACCCTGATTCCGTTTTCTGCGAGCGTCGCCGTTTTTGCGGCGGTTTCGGCTTGCGCCATTTTCCAGCCTCGTATTTCAGCGGCGGCGGCGGCCTGCATAACCGCATTTTGCAACTTCGCGTCCAGACGATTGAACGCACGGACATTGACGATCACCATGTTTTTGGGTATCCAGGCCTGGGTATCGGTGTAATCTGTAACGTAATCCCAGGATTGGCTGCTGACACCGGTACTCGGCGAAGTTACCATCGCATCGATGATGCCCGTAGAAAAGGCTTGCGGAATTTCAGGTGTTTGAATCGTTGTCGGCGTTGCTTTGAGTAATACCGCCAGACGCGAAGTTGTGGGACTGTAGGCACGCATCTTCATGCCCGCCAAATCGGCGGCAGATGATATAGGTTTTTTGGTATAGAAACCCTGCGGTGGCCAGGGAACCGCGTAGAGCAGCTTAAGACCATCTTTTGCGAGAGATTTTTCAATACCGGGGCGAGATGCATCCCATAATTTTTTGGCGCTGGCAAAATCAGAAGCGAGAAAGGGAATGTTGTCGGCCTTAAAAATTGGGTCGTCGTTGCCCAGCAAACCCATGAACATTTCGCCTATCGGTACTTGTCCAGTACGCACGGCACGGTGAATCTCGGGATGCTTGATTAGAGAGGCTCCGGAATGAACGACGATTTTTAATTCACCATTGGTACTTTTATCGATGTCTTCGGCGAATTGACGAACATTTTTTGTATGGTGAACCCCATCGCCATAGGGCGTGGGCATGTCCCACTTGGTATCTGCATAACCATTGCCGACGAGCAAAGTGGCGCCAATCAGCGTAGTGGTGAACGACTTGAGTGAAATCATTTGGATCCTCCTGATACGATTTTAATTACATGGAAAAGCTGAGTATAAGCGTGCTTCCCAAAGCCTAAAATTGTAACGCAGGGTTGTGGGGCTATCTTTTAACTTACCCTGGTGTCGCTCGTAGTATAATTTACCTTAGAAGCTAGACTCGCATCAATCGATGAAATCACAGTGAGCGGGGCAAGTATTATTAGTTAAGTTTCGGCGCTACCTGGCTTACTTGCGACCTTACCTAAGCTGGGGCGAACTTTCAACCGAATACTGCTTTAAGTTCTGGCCGCCTAAACACCTGTTTCCAAAAAGACTGAATCGCGGATTGCCTGGTGATGGCAACCTCCGGCCTCGTAATGTTTGCCCAGCACTATTCTCACCACGTCATTTTTTTTGTGGTACTATTTTTCTGCTTCCCGCCAGTTTGCGGGTTGTTGGTAATAATAAATACACAATCGAATAATAATCGAGGAGGCTATTGTGACTAAACTAAAAAATTTACTTATAAGCATTACCGCCCTGGCTGCATTTGGCATGGGGCCATCCCATGCGGCGACGCCGGACGATACCTTTGTTATGGCCAAAGACATTGCCGACATCATCACTATGGATCCGGCTGAAGTGTTCGAACTCACCACCGGTGAGATCATAGCCAACATCTATGATCGAATTATGATGTTCGAACCGGAAGACCTGCAAACCCTGGTTGGCGGTGTGGCAGAGAGCTGGGATATCAGTAATAATGGCAAAACCATCACGTTTAAAATTCGCCCCGGCCTGAAGTTTCACTCCGGCAACCCGGTGCGGGCCGAAGATGTCGCATGGTCGCTGCAACGTGTCGTCAAATTGAACAAAACGCCCGCTTTTATCATTACGCAGTTCGGCTGGACCGCGGAAAACGTTGATGATCTGGTCAAGGCTATCGATGGCAATCGTTTCCAGATTACCATTACTGAAGACTTTTCCCCTGGGCTGGTACTCAACGCCTTGTCCGCCGGTGTCGCTTCTGTGGTCGATAAAAAACTGGTCATGAGTAATGAGAAAGATGGCGATCTGGGTTACGACTGGCTCAAGTCCAGGAGTGCCGGGTCTGGCGCCTTCAGCCTTAAAACCTGGAAGGCGAACGAACTCGTTACCCTCGAAGCCAACCCCAATTACCGTCACGGTGCCCCGGGCATGAAACGGGTTATCCTGCGCCACGTTTCCGAACCCTCTTCGCAGCGGCTGTTGCTGGAAAAAGCCGACGTCGACATGGCGCGCAACCTCACTCCCGACCAGGTCAAAGGCGTGCAGGGCAATAGCGACATCGCTGTCGACGGTTATCCGAAAGGTACTATCGTCTATATGGCCGCCAATGCAAGCCACCCGATACTGGGCAAAACCAAAGTTGTGCAGGCGATCCGCTACCTGGTTGACTACGAAGGCATGGCTAACTCTTTCCTCGCAGGACAATTTGTCGTGCACCAGGCATTCTGGCCAGGCGGTCTGTGGGCGTCCCTGGAAACCATCCCGTACCGGCAGGATGTGGCTAAAGCCAAATCTCTGTTGGCGGAGGCTGGCTACGCTGATGGTTTTGAACTCACCATACATACCCTGACCAATTCTCCATTTCCAGAGATTGCCCAGGCCGTGCAGGCCAACCTGGCGAAGGGTGGTATCAAGGCCAATATCGTCACCCTGGAAGGCAAGACCCTGTGGCCGAAATATCGAGCCCGCGAGCATGACATTATCCTCGCCCGCTGGTCACCGGACTACGTCGATCCGCATTCCAACGCCGATGCCTTCGCGCATAATCCGGATAATCGTCTGGAAGCGAAACTCACCGGTGTGCTGGCCTGGCGTAATGCCTGGGCGGATGATGCCAGTAACGCACTCGCTGTAAAGGCCCGTAATGAACTCGATCTCGACAAGCGCGAGAAGCAGTATCTTGAGCTACAGGCCATGCTGCAAAAGAAGGGTCCCTTCATTATCATGTTTCAGCAAAACGAGCAAGTCGCCCGCCGTAAAAACTTGCGAGGATTCGTCTCGGGCTCAAACTTTGACCTCGTGTTTTACCGTAATGTAACCAAGAAGTAGCAGAAACCGCTGGATGGATCAATCCACTGCCAGCGGTTGGCAGACGACAGGGCCAGGGAGGGCCCTGTCGACGACCCTGATCAAAACTGTTGGTGTTCTTGCCAGTTTAACCCTGACTTTTATCGGCCTCACCGCTATCACATTTGTTATCGGCCGGGTGATGCCGGCCGATCCGGTACTCGCAATCGTCGGTGACCGGGCTTCACAGGAAGTTTACGAGCAGGTATATCTGCAACTCGGGCTTGATAAACCCATTTATGTCCAATACCTGCGGTATCTTGGACAGCTGTTAGAGGGAGATCTCGGTACTTCCATCATGACCGCACGGCCGGTTGCTGAGGATATTCTGCGTTTCTTCCCGGCGACCCTGGAACTGGCGACCGTCGCGACTCTGCTTGGAATATTTGTTGGCATCCCGATGGGTGTTCTGGCCGCGGTTCATCAGGGCCGATGGCCCGACCATATAGTACGCGTGATCAGCCTGATAGGGTATTCGGCGCCGATATTCTGGCTTGGCATGGTGGCTTTGCTAATCTTTTATGCCAAGCTGGACTGGGTTGCCGGTCCGGGAAGGCTCGATGTTTACTACGATGGCATTGTCGAGTCGGTGACTGGCATTTTGCTGATCGATGCCGCCCTGTCCAGAGACTGGGAGATATTTCGCAACGCGCTCTCGCACCTGATTCTACCGGCCTCGATCCTGGGCACTTTCGCGCTGGCCTACATCGCGCGTATGACGCGCAGTTTCATGCTCGATCAACTCAGTCAGGAATACATCCTGACCGCACGGGTCAAGGGGATTCCCGAATGGAATGTCATCTGGAACCATGCGTTTCGTAACGTTCTGGTCCAGCTTATCACCATTATCGGTCTGACCTATGCCTCCCTGCTGGAAGGCTCGGTCCTCACCGAGACTGTTTTCTCCTGGCCCGGAATCGGCCAGTACATCACCAATTCACTATTTAACAACGATATGAATGCAGTGCTGGGCGGTACCATTGTTGTCGGTGTCTGTTTTGTCGGCATCAACATGTTGTCCGATTTGCTGTACCGCCTGGTTGACCCGAGGGTACGCTGATGGCGTCTGAACAGACCCTGCGAGGCTGGTTACTGGCTGAAATTCCGCAATCGAAACTGCAGGCGCGTTGTCAGCGGGTTTTCATTAGCTGGCTCGCCTTCAGGCGTAATCCGGTCGCGGTTATTGGTTTGCTGATTATCATTGGCCTGGTTGGAATTGCCGCCCTGGCGCCCTGGATCACGTCTTCCGACGGGCTCGAACCCGACCTTCCCAATCGCTTGCTGGCACCCGGTAGCGAACACTGGTTTGGAACCGATGGACTCGGACGCGATATTTTTGACCGGATTATCTGGGGTTCGCGTATTACACTATATATAGTCGCGCTGGTATCGATCATCGTCGTGCCGATCGGGCTTCTGATTGGCACTGTCGCCGGTTATATCGGTGGTCTGACCGATACTATATTAATGCGCCTGACGGACATTTTCCTTGCTTTCCCGCGCTTGATTCTGGCCATGGCGCTGGTAGCGGCGCTCGGTCCCGGACTGGAAAATGCGGTGCTTGCGATAGCACTGACCACCTGGTCGCCCTTTGCGCGTATCGTGCGAGCAGAGGCGCTGACTATTCGAAACAGTGAATTTATTCTCGCCGCCCAGGTGCAGGGCGTCAGTACCGTCGGAATTCTAACCCGCCACGTCACACCGCTTTGCATATCGTCGGTCATCGTTCGACTCACCCTGGATATGGCGGGCATCATTCTAACTGCCGCCGGGCTCGGTTTTCTCGGCCTCGGGGCACAGCCACCGACACCGGAATGGGGCGCGATGATTTCGCTGGGTCGACAGTTCCTGATCGACCAGTGGTGGGTGCCGACTGTGCCGGGGATCGCCATTCTTGTGGTGAGTCTGGGTTTTAATCTGCTCGGCGACGGCCTGAGGGATGTGTTCGATCCCAAGAGTGGGGGATAGATGATGGATAGTAATCTTTCCGAGCCGCCACTGTTGAGCGTGGAAGACCTGCACGTCAGCTATAGTACACCCACCGGGCTGGTGCGTGCAGTGAGTGGTGTGAGCTTCGAACTCGGGCGTGAAAAACTGGGCATCGTCGGTGAATCCGGATCCGGAAAATCACAAACCGGTCGTGCGATTCTGGGTTTAATATCATCCGGGGGGGAGGTTCGCGCCCGCCGCCTGGAATTCAAAGGCACCGATCTGCTAACCGCTAATCAGCGCACCATGCGTCGCATACGTGGTGGCGGCATTTCGATGATTATGCAAGATCCAAAATACTCACTGAATCCGGTTATGACCGTGGGTTCCCAGATTGCAGAGGCATTTCTGGTTCATAGCAAAACCACGAAGCGAGAGGCGCGCGCGCGTACCCTCGACATGCTCAGAGCGGTAAAGATCCGCGAACCGGAGCGGGTCTACAAAGCCTATCCGCACGAGGTTTCTGGGGGTATGGGCCAGCGTATCATGATTGCGATGATGATGATTCCCGAGCCCGACATCATCATCGCCGATGAACCCACGTCCGCGCTCGATGTTACCGTTCAATTGCAGGTGCTGGCGGTGCTGGATGATATGATCAGTAAGCGCGGCATGGGGCTGATTTTCATCAGTCATGATCTCAACCTGATCGCCTCGTTTTGTGACCGAATTCTTGTCATGTACGGTGGTAAGGTCGTCGAGCAATGCACCGCGGCCAACCTCGATCAAGCCAAACATCCCTACACTCGGGGGTTGCTGAATTGCTTGCCCAGTCTGGACGGCGGACAGGATGAATTACCTGTTTTAAAACGCGACCCCGCCTGGCTTGCGACACCCGGAGCAACAGGATGATAGATATCCGGGGTCTGGATGTGGTCTTTGGCCATGGCAAGCACACCTTTCATGCGGTACGTGATGCCTCACTCACTGTTAAAAAGGGGCAATCTTTCGGCCTGGTGGGCGAGTCGGGCTCGGGTAAGACCACCGTCCTGCGGGCCCTGGCTGGATTGCTCAATCGCGTGGCCCAGGTCAGCGGTGAGATGACGGTTGCGGAAGAAACCCTGCTGCGGCATCGCTCCCGCGAGTTTCGCCGGCGGGTACAAATGGTATTCCAGGACCCCTTTGGCTCACTGCATCCGCGCCACACCGTCGATACTATTTTAGGTGAACCGGCCCGGGTTCATCGCCTCGACCGGATCAATGAGCGGGTAGTGAAGGCGCTTGAAGAGGTTGGGCTCGATGCCTCGTTTCGATTTCGCTATCCCCACCAGATATCCGGGGGCCAACGCCAGCGGGTTTCCATCGCCCGTGCCCTGATCACCGATCCGGATATCATACTGCTCGATGAACCCACATCGGCACTGGATGTATCGGTGCAGGCCGAAGTACTCAACCTGTTGATGCGATTGAAACGCGAACACGGCCTGACTTACATACTGGTCAGCCACAATCTTGCCGTGATTGCGCATATGTGTGAGACATTATCCGTGATGCAAAACGGTGCGGTGGTGGAAACCATGAGTGTACAGCAGTTACGTGACCATACCCCGGCCATGCCTTATACAAAGCAACTGCTAACCGCGAGCCTGGGTTACGACCGTGCGGCGATCGATGCCTTTGAAGAGTTTATCTAAGATTAACCCGGATTAACCTGGAGTAAATTGTATGGCAAGAATTGCCGTAGGCGGGTGTCAGCATGA
>CAZJEJ010000014.1:13586-20549 GCA_964544945.1 uncultured Gammaproteobacteria bacterium
ATTAACCTGGAGTAAATTGTATGGCAAGAATTGCCGTAGGCGGGTGTCAGCATGAAACCAATGTTTTTGCACCCCATAAAGCCGGGTATGAAATTTTCGCCCAGCGTGACGAGTGGCCCCCTTTAAGCCGCGGTATGCAAATGCTGGACAAGGTGCGCGGTGTGCATTTACCGGTTACCGGGGCGATCGAACGCCTCGAGGCTCTGGGACACGAAATCGTACCGCTACTGTGGTGTTCGGCAACGCCCTCCGCCCATGTGAGCGAGGAGGCATTCGAGCGTATATCGGCCATGATGCTGGAGACACTGCGTGATTCACTGCCCATCGATGGCGTCCTTCTTGATCTTCACGGTGCCATGGTTTGCGCCCATGTGGCCGATGGCGATGGCGAATTGTTGCGCCGCGTTCGTAAAGCTGTGGGAGATGCTACGCCTGTAGTCGCCTGTCTCGACCTGCATGCAAATATTAGTGATCAGATGGCAGCGGAGGCGAGTGTACTCGAAGCCTATCGCACCTATCCCCACGTCGATATGGGTGATACCGGAGCCCGGGCTGCGGATCATCTCGATCTACTCCTGAAACATGATCTGGCCCGGTTTCCCGCCATTGCCATTCGGCGCACCGACTTCCTGATTCCACCCGTCTGGGGATGCACCCTGGTGGAACCGGCCAGATCAATCTACGAGCATCTGCGCAAACAGATTGGGGGAGCGGTCAGCGGTATATCGCTGGCCTGTGGATTTCCCCTTTCCGATGTACCCGAGGCTGGCCCGGCAATCGTTGCCTACGGATTCGATGAGTCATCGGTCAACGCGGCGGCCGACAGCCTGCTGGTTGAAATCGAAGCACGCGAGAGCGGATTTTGCGGGCAGCTGTACAACGTTGAAGAGGCTGTAACCGAAGCAATCCGGCTGTCGGCCGACGCAAACGGGCCGGTGATACTCGCCGACTCCCAGGACAACCCCGGCGGCGGTGGTCCAGGTGATACTACGGAAATACTAAGCACCCTGGTATCGCGCGGTGCAGAGAACGCCCTGGTCGGTGTCATCAGCGATCCACAGGCGGCACAGTCTGCGCACACAGCGGGAACGGCGGCGAAGATTAATATCGGTTTGGGTGGTAAATCCGGTTTTCCTGGCAGCCAACCGTTTGTAGCAGAATTCCGGGTCCTGGGCGTGTCCAGCGGTCGTTTCCGGGCCACCGGTCCAATGCTTGCCGGCGCCGAAATAGATCTCGGCCCCACGGCTTTGCTGGAAGTCGGCGGAGTTCGGGTCGTGGTTGGCTCGAAGGCTGTCCAGACCATGGACCAGTCCATGTTTCGTCATCTGGGTATCGATCCGTCTCGGCAAAAAATCATTGCCATTAAAAGTAGCGTACATTTCCGCAACGACTTCCAGGAGATATCCACGGCGGTACTGCCGGTAGTTTCCCCTGGCCCCGTGGTTGTCGATCTCACCACGGTACCTTTTCAGGATCCACGCTTAAAACAGCTTGTCCAAAAGAGCCGGTATTTGTCTGGAAATGGCTAATTCAATCCGGCTGAAACGGATGACGGATTATCCCGTTTCTGAAAAGGCCCCCGATAGTATTTGTGTCGCTTTTACGACCAGTACCCCTTTAGACACGACTACAGGACTGGAAGCTTATATACATCGCTTTACGCCTTGATGATCGGCTTGATATGCTAGGAAATCTCCGGTTGAGTCTGGGCAGCAGGGTTTATAAGTAGGTACACATGAGTAAATATTCGATTTTCTCGCTCGCTCGCAATGCGTTGAGCCATCACGAAAACTGGGCCGAAGCATGGCGCAGCCCAGAACCCAAAAAAGAATACGATGCCATTATTATCGGTGGTGGTGGTCACGGTCTGGCGACGGCTTATTACATGGCCAAAGAGCATGGTATGAGCAACGTGGCGGTGCTCGAAAAAAACTGGATTGGCGGTGGTAATACCGGGCGAAATACCACCATCGTGCGCTCCAACTATCTATGGGACGAGTCGGCCCATCTGTACGAAAAATCGATGAAACTGTGGGAAGGATTGAGTCAGGATCTGAACTATAACATCATGTTCAGCCAGCGCGGAGTTTACAGTCTTGGCCACACGTTGCAGGACATGCGTGATATCCAGCGCCGTGTGAATGCCAACCGACTCAATGGCATCGACGGGCATATCGTCACTGCCGAAGAAATCAAGCGCGCGATTCCAGCGATTAATATCGACCAGGGGTGCCGTTACCCGATACTTGGCGCGTCGTTCCAGCCTCGCGGTGGTGTTGCCCGCCACGATGCAGTGGCCTGGGGATTCGCGCGAGGTGCCGATTTGCGTGGTGTGGACATCATCCAGAATTGTGAAGTTACCGCGATTCGTCAAAAAAACGGCGAGGTGACCGGTGTCGAGACCACGCGGGGTGCGATTTCATCGAAAAAGATTGGTGTCGTGGTCGCTGGTCATTGTTCGATACTGGCCGAAATGGCCGGGTTCCGGATGCCGATCGAAAGTCACCCCTTGCAGGCACTGGTGTCCGAACCTATCAAACCGGTACTCGATACCGTGGTCATGTCGAACGCGGTGCACGGTTACGTGAGCCAGTCCGACAAGGGCGACCTGGTGATCGGCGCGGGAATCGACCGGTACAATGGCTATGGCCAGCGGGGTAGTTTTTCGGGCATCGAACACACCGTGGCGGCAATCATAGAACTGTTTCCGATCTTCAGCCGCGTGCGCATGAATCGCCAATGGGGCGGGATAGTCGATACCGCTCCCGACGCCTGTCCAATTATCGGTAATACACCGGTCAGGGGACTATATTTCAACTGTGGCTGGGGTACCGGTGGATTCAAGGCAACTCCTGGCTCTGGCTGGGTGTTCGCGCATAATATGGCCACCGGCGAAGCGCACGAACTCAACCGCCCGTTTGCGCTCGAGCGTTTCATCACAGGGCACCTGATCGACGAACATGGCGCCGCCGGCGTCGCACACTAACAGGTTGCTGGAAAGTCTCATGTGGCACACTACTGCGTTAAATATTGGCTCAAAATGCTCATTTACTTCGTGTAAACTGCGCCTTTTCGCCAATATTTGCCTTGTTCTGCACTCACCTGAGACTTTCCAACAACCTGTTAGGAGGCGATTGATATGCTATTAATTAAATGTCCCTGGTGCGGCAAGCGCGACGAAACCGAATTCAGCTACGCGGGTGAAGCCCATATCGCGCGACCGCTGGTAACCGAGAAACTCAGCGATGAAGAATGGGCGGATTACCTGTTCATGCGCAAAAATCCCATGGGCCAGCACCGCGAACAATGGTTGCACGCGGCTGGTTGTCGGCGTTATTTCAACGTCGAACGCGACACTTTGACCTACCAGATCAGTGGCTCTTACAGGATCGGAGAACAGCCACCCTCGGGAGAAAAGGTATGAGCCAGCCTTATCGTACCGAGGAAGGCGGGCGTATCGACCGTGAAACGACTATTCAGTTCAGCTTTAATGGTAAAAGCTATAGCGGCCAGGCTGGTGATACGCTGGCTTCGGCACTGCTCGCCAATGGGGTGCACATGGTGGGTCGTAGTTGGAAATACCACCGACCACGGGGCATTTTAGGTGCCGGGGCGGAAGAGCCGAATGCGATCGTCCAGCTCGAAAAGGGTCAGTATACGATTCCTAACGCACTCGCGACCCAGATAGAACTATACGATGGGCTGGACGCGAGCAGCGTCAATTGCTGGCCCAGTCTAGATTTCGACCTGATGTCATTCGGCAGTATTTTCAGCCGCATGATGCCCGCAGGGTTTTATTACAAGACTTTCATGTGGCCGAAATTCATGTGGATGAAGTACGAGCATTTTATCCGCAAGGCGAGTGGTCTGGGTAAGGCGCCGGATACGCCTGATCCGGACCGTTACGAACAGTCACACGTACATTGCGATGTACTGGTGGTTGGTGGTGGCGTCGCCGGTCTGTGCGCGGCCGTGGCTGCAGGACGTGCCGGTGCGCGCGTTATTATAGCCGATGAACAAAACGAATTTGGCGGCCAGGCACTCGCGACCCACGCCCAGATCGATGGTAGATCTGCCGATAGCTGGATCCAGGTGACGGTTGCCGAACTTGAGCAAATGCCCGAGGTTACAATGCTCACGCGCAGTACGGTATTCGGATACCACGACCACAATTTTCTTACCGTCAATCAGCGCCTTAGTGACCATCTACCGATCGATGAGCGTAGCGGTGGACGCGAAAAACTCTGGGGAGTGCGTGCTCGTCAGGTTGTGCTCGCAACCGGCGCGATCGAACGCCCGATCACCTTTGGTAATAATGATCGTCCGGGCGTGATGCTGGCATCGGCGGTTTCGACCTATATCAATCGTTACGCGGTCAGGCCCGGTAAACGGGCAGTCGTATTTACCAATAATGACAGCGCCTACCAAACCGCCCTGGATTTGAAAGCGGCGGGCAGTGAAGTAGTCGCCCTGGTCGATGCGCGATCGGTTTCGTCGAGCGAGATCGCCAATACCGTACGCAGTGCCGGAATCGAAGTGATCAACGCAAGCGTGGTCGTCGAGGCAAAGGGTAGCAAACGAGTACAGTCGGTAGAATTGATGAACCTGTCGGCCGATGCTAAATCGGTCGAGGGATCTGGCAAAACACTCACCTGCGACCTGCTCGCGGTCTCGGGAGGCTGGAGTCCAGTGGTACACCTGAGTTCGCAGTCAGGGGCTAAAGCAGTCTGGCATGAAAAAGCGGCTATGTTTCATCCCGGAAAAGGACTCCAGGCACAGGCCTCGGTCGGTGCAGCCAATGGAACGCTCGATCTGAAATCTACTTTAGAGGAGGCGACCGTCGCCGGTAACGCAGCGGCCAGTGCCTGCGGTTTCGACGCCACGATGTCGGCGCCTAAGGCCGGTACAGTACAGAGCGACCCGATATTGCCCCTGTGGCAAGTACCTTCACCGCAGGGTAAGGGTCGCGGAGGCAAGCAATTCGTCGATATGCAAAACGATGTCGGTGTTGCCGATATCAGACTTGCCGCACGCGAGGGATACCGCTCGGTCGAACACGTCAAGCGCTATACCGCGATGGGCTTTGGTACCGATCAGGGCAAGACAGGAAATATCAATGGTATGGCAATACTCGCCGATGCGCTGGATCAGCGTATCGCAGAAACAGGTACTACCACGTTTCGGCCTAACTATACGCCAGTGACTTTTGGAGCGATCGCCGGACAAGATCTCGGCGAGCAATTATTCGATCCAGTGCGCAAGACCGCAATACACGCCTGGCACGAAGAAAACGGGGCTAAATTTGAAAATGTGGGGCAGTGGAAACGACCCTGGTATTACCCGAAGGTCGGTGAATCGATCCACGATGCGGTCAACCGCGAATGTCTCGCAACCCGTAACAGTGTCGGCATACTCGACGCTACCACGCTGGGTAAAATAGAAATCAAAGGCCCCGATTCGGCCAAATTTCTGGAAATGATTTACACCAATAACTGGATGAAACTCGAAGTCGGCAAGGCGCGTTACGGTTACATGCTGGGCGAAGACGGCATGGTGATGGACGACGGTGTTACGGTGCGACTCGCGCAGGATCACTTTTTCATGCATACAACGACCGGCGGGGCGGCCGGGGTGATGGCCTGGATGGAACGCTGGCTGCAAACCGAATGGCCCGAGATGAAAGTGTATCTCACCTCGGTAACCGATCACTGGGCGACTGCTGCCGTGGTTGGACCCAATAGCGCTAAGGTAGTCGCAAGCGTTTGCGAAGGTATCGATTTTAACACCGAGGCTTTTCCATTTATGTCATCTCGCGCCGGCGTCATCGGTGACGTCGAATGCCGCGTCAACCGAATCAGCTTTTCGGGCGAACTCGCTTACGAAGTCAATGTGCCAGCGAATTACGGTCGTTTCATGTGGGAAGAGTTGATGCAGGCCGGTGCAGAGTATGACATCACGCCTTATGGCACCGAAACTATGCACGTACTACGCGCCGAAAAAGGTTATATCATCGTTGGGCAGGACACCGATGGTTCGGTCACGGTAGAAGACCTGGGGCACGGCTGGGCACTATCGAAAACCAGGCCAGACTTTCTCGGTAAGCGTTCGCTGAGCCGCCCTGATTCTGTGCGCAAAGATCGCAAGCAACTGGTAGGCTTGACCACATCCGACCCAAACACGGTAATTCCCGAAGGGGCGCAGCTAGTGGACGAACCGCATGCGTCCATACCGATACCGATGATCGGGCACGTAAGTTCGAGTTATTACAGCGCCTGTTGCGGACACTCGATAGCGATGGCCCTGATCAAGGGCGGACATCAGCGTATGGGTGATACCGTATACGCACCACTTGCCAATGGCCAGATTATCGAGGCGACGATTACCGACCCGGTGTTTTACGATAAAGAAGGAGCACGCGTAAATGGCTGATCTATTCCAGCAACAAAGCCCATTGGTACAGATCGATCTGGGTGATGCCAAAGGCAGTGCGCCGCAGATCAGGGAAATTCCTTTTCTTGGGTATCTGAATTTACGTGGAAAGCCGGAAAATACAGCCTTTCTCGCTACCGCACTGAAAGTGCTCGGTTGCGAACCCCCGATCGAGCCCAATACCATGGCCGAGGCCGGCGAATTTCGCGTCTACTGGTTGGGCCCCGACGAATGGCTGGTGATCACCCCGACCGGTGCGCAGGGCCAGGTACAGGCTGACCTGCAGAAGGCGCTGGATGGCGTGTTTTCGTCGGTAGTGGATAATTCGAGTGGGCTCACCCTGGTCGAAATCAGTGGTGAAAATGCCGGCGCGTTGCTCGCTACCGACTGTCCACTAGATCTGCACCCTCGGGTATTCAAGCCCGGTCAATGCGCTCAAACCCGACTCGCCAAAGCAGGTATGACCATCGCACCAATGCGAAACGGTGAAGGCTTCGAAGTGATCATACGCCGTAGCTTTGCCGATTATCTACT
>CAZJEJ010000014.1:20649-21712 GCA_964544945.1 uncultured Gammaproteobacteria bacterium
TGCCCTGGATATGGTGGCGGGTACACTGGGTATCGTAACCCTGGTGATAGGCATTGCATTGCTTGGTACTTCAGCAATAGCCTGGTGTCCTCCCTATGCTTTGCTGGGAATCAACTCCGGCGGCGCCAAATCAACCGATTAAACTCCCCACCAATCGATTCGTAACGAAAATATTTGCCTGTATATCGACTGTTTCGATTCTATCTGCATTTTCTGGACCGAAGATTGGCAGCGTATTTGAGACCAGGGGCATCTGGCGTGTTGCCGGTAGTACTTACCCGCTCCCCATCTGAACAGGCGTACCTGGCCTCGTGTTAGAAATTAGGCTAGATCGTATAGCCCTGCGAGGCTATCATGCCCTACTACCTTAATTTTTACCCTACGCCTGGAGAGCCGCTGGATCGCCATGACTATACACGAAATCAAACACCCCCTGATACGCCATAAAATAGGGCTTTTGCGCCGCCACGATATAAGTACCAAGAGCTTTCGCGAGCTGGCTTCTGAAATAGGCATGTTGTTAACCTACGAAGCAACACAGGTTCTTGCAACCGAAACGATTACCATTGAGTGCTGGTCGGGCAAGGTTGATGTCGAACGCATAAAGGGCAAAAAAATTACCGTGGTACCTATCCTGCGAGCGGGTATTGGCATGCTCGATGGTGTCCTGCAAGCAATCCCCAGCGCGCGAGTTTCGGTCGTCGGCTTATACCGCGACGAATCCACGTTAAAGCCTGTACCCTACTTTAAAAAATTAGTGACCGATATCGACAGTCGTATGGCGATGATCGTTGATCCGATGTTAGCGACTGGCGGCTCTTTAAACGCGACTATAGATATGATCAAAAAAGCGGGGTGTAAGCATATTATTGGTCTCTTCCTGGTGGCTGCCCCCGAAGGCATCGAAGCCCTGGTAAAGGCCCATCCAGATGTCGATATATATATAGCGGCAATCGACTCTCATCTGGATAAGCAAGGTTACATTATTCCTGGCCTGGGCGATGCAGGCGATAAAATCTTTGGTACCAAATAACCTTTGATTTTGTGCGCACCCATAGGTGCG
>CAZJEJ010000014.1:21812-23994 GCA_964544945.1 uncultured Gammaproteobacteria bacterium
GTACCAAATAACCTTTGATTTTGTGCGCACCCATAGGTGCGAGTACTAGTCACTGGTACGCATGGACTGGAGTCGTCTCGCCATGGTTTCGGCGTAGCAGAGCTTGCATCCCGGTAAAATATTTGTACATCCAGCCACCGGGTTCCATGTTTGTTCGGTCCATTCGATGGTGGATTGTACAGGCGGTTATGGTTAGCAGGTAATGCCGGGTGTTATCGGTTGCAGATGACATCTTATGGCCAAAAAATGTATTATTGACAACCCGATTTTTCTAAAGGCTTAATTCCTATGAGTTCGAGCGATGGAAAAACCCGCGATCTGGTAACCACTATTCCCGGTGCTGGCTGGGATTTTGGCATGTCACGTCACCCTTATTTCGAGTTTGAGCGCCCACTAAGGCCGCATTACACGATTTATAACCGCAGGCTCATGGCCTGTCGATTCGAGCGCCTGAGCACCCAGGATGGCTACTGGTTGTTGCGCCAGAAGGCTGGGATTCTTAATAGTGGCGAGCTTCCAACGCTTTTCGAGGGAGCCGATGCCGAACGATTACTCGACAGGCTTTTTACCCAGGATATTACTTCGCTGAAGCCAGGGCGTTGCGGTTATGGCCTTGCCTGCTACGAAGACGGCGGCATGATTGTCGATGGTATTTTATTGCGCCTTGCAAAGGATAAGTTCTGGTTTGCGCAGGCAGATGGCGATTTTTTCAATTGGGCGAAAGCGCATGCCTCCGGGCTCGACGTTGAAATCTCCGACCCGGAGGTGTTTGTATCGCTGGTACAGGGGCCCAATTCGATGCAGGTGCTGGAGGCAGCCTGCGACGACGGTATGCCGGCGCCCTTCGGTTATTTTACCATTGCGCAGGTGAGCTTCGGTGGACAGAAAGTGATGATCAGTCGAACAGGGTATAGCAACGAACTCGGATGGGAGTTTTATACCGAGCCCCATCATGACGCCGCAGCACTGTGGAAACACCTACACGCTGCAGGCACTCGGTTTGACATGATTATTCATGGTCTGGATGCGATGAATATTCGCCGTATCGAGGCTGGGATTCTCAACGCCGGTTCCGATTTTGACCGAAGCACGACACCCTACGACGTCGGTCTCGGTTATTTCGTCGATGCTAAAAAGAAAGATTTTATCGGTAAGGTAGCGCTTGAGCAGGCGTCTCGGGCAGTAAGGTTGATCGGGCTAAAATGTCCGGAGGGTCAGCCGCATATTGGCGGCGCGGTGTGCGCAGGCGGCGAAACCCGTGTGGGCAAGGTAACTGCCGGCGCAACTTCACCGTTTTTGAAGTGTGGTATTGGCATCGCCCTGATGGACAAGCCGGGTTTCAGAGAATACGACAAGGTCATGATTAGCTGCATCGATGGAAATCAGCACGAGGGCGAACTCATCCAGTTGCCGATGTACGATAAACTCAGACGGATTCCGCGCGGTAAACTGGTCGATATTCCCGAACGCGGATAACTCCGAATCAGGCGGGTATTGCAGCCTTTAAGGCTACCTCCAGCTTATCGACGATTTCGACGATATGACCATCGTCGATAATAAAGGGTGGGGCGAGCAAAACATGGTCACCCTGCTTACCGTCGATCGTGCCGCCCATCGGATAGCAGATCAGTCCGGCTTCGAACGCGGCCTTTTTGAATGCCTTGTGTATACCCAGCGCTGGATCGAATGCCGATTTAGCTTCCCTGTCCTGTACAATCTCCATACCGAGAAATAAACCGCGACCCCGGATATCGCCAATATACGGATGATCGCCGAACCGCTCGGTGAGGGCGCTCATCAGCTTTTCACCCTGGCTTTGTACTCGCTGAATCAAATCGCGTTCGAGGATCGCGGTGACGACGGCCCTGGCGGCCGCGCAGGCAACCGGGTGTCCGAGATAAGTATGACCATGCTGGAAAAACCCGGAACCGTTTTCAATTGCCGAGTAAATTGTATCGGTGCATAACATCGCGCCGATGGGTTGATAGCCTGCACCCAGACCCTTGGCGATGGTGGTAATATCGGGCGCAACATTTTCCTGTTCGCAGGCAAACAGGCTGCCGGTTCGACCCATACCACACATCACTTCGTCGAGAATCAACAATACGCCATACTGATTGCATATTTCACGTATGCGGTTGAAGTATCCTTCGACCGCGGTGACTGCACCCAGGGTGGCGCC
>CAZJEJ010000014.1:24094-30354 GCA_964544945.1 uncultured Gammaproteobacteria bacterium
TGACCGATTTCGAGATAGTACTGACGAGCCAGCTTGATCGATGCTTCTATCGCCTCCGAACCTCCAGATACCAGGTATACGCGGTCGATATTTCCCGGTGCATTCTGGATCAGCAGGTCTGCGAGTGATTCGGCTTCTTCGCTGGTAAAAAAGCCGGTATGTGCAAACTCCATGCGATCGATCTGGGTCTTGATTGCATCGATGATTTCCGCATCACCATGCCCGAGACAGGACACGGCCGCGCCACCTGAGGCATCGATATACTGCTTACCATCGCGGTCGAACAAATAAACGCCCTCGCCCCTGATCGCGACAGGGGGTCGTGCTTTGGTATGGCGGGGGAATACGTGGTTCATATCTAATTCCTGGGTGAAGTCCGCATGTGTTTGCCCTGCGGGTCGAATGCAGGGCCTAGAGAAATAATACCAGAGAAATCCTCAAGCGCGATATCTACCTGTACCGGTAGTCGCGCTGACAATCAAACCTACAAAAAACGCCGTGGGCTGAACGGGTTGATATTGTGGCTGGGTTCCTCATGGTTGACCAGTTCGGCGATCAGCTTTCCGGTGATTCCGGCGAGCGTAAGACCTAGATGCTGGTGACCGAACGCATATAAAACATACTCGGATACCAGACTGTGACCGATGACTGGCAAGGCATCGGGGAAGCTGGGGCGGAATCCGAGCCATTCCTGGTCAGGGCGCTCGGGCAAATCAAACATTTCCTGACCTTTGCGTATGAGGTAGTTTAAATTGGCCGGGTTTTTAGTTTCGTGGAAACCAGCAATTTCTACGGTACCGGCAATTCGTAATCCCTCGTCCATCGGCGTCGCATAAAAGCCCGCTTCATTCCAGCTGACCGGACGGTTCAACAGCGATTGCATGCCCGCGTATTGCACGTGGTATCCACGCTCGGTATCGAGTGGCAGGTGATGCTCTCCCGTACCCCTGATCTGTCGTGAAAAAGCACCGGCGGCAATCACGACTCGATCTGCATCGACACTCTCACCATCGTCCAGCAGGATTTTTACCCCGTCATTTTCGTGTAATACAGCCTGTACGCGTTGCTTGACATAGCGCCCCCGGTTTTTCTGAAAGCAATCGAAGTAACGGGTTGTCAACGACTGGGGATTGAGTACGTGGCTGGCTTGCTCGAACAACAGGCCTTTGACGAAGGAAGATTTGATGCCGGGTTCGAGTTCGCGGATTTCGCCACTGTCGAGCTCACTGAAGATAGCGCCATTATCCCGGCGTACCTGGTTGGCGGCACGCGCATTTTCAAACTCGCGCTCGGTTTTGTATACGTACATGCAACCCTGTTGTGACAATAAATGCTTCGAGTCACTGAATTCGAGCAATGGATCGAGCCCCTCGTGGGTTTTAAGTAACAGTTTTCCAAGAATTCGCGAGATACGTGCCACACGTGAGGGCCTGCAATTGGAAAGAAAACGCATCATCCAGGGGAGATGGGACAGGGCATACTTTGTGTCGACCGTGAGTGGGCTGTCCGAGGCAAACATTAAACCAGGTAGGCGTTTAAATATAGAGGGGCTGTTTACCGGGATGCAGGCGTAGTCGGCGATGGTACAGGCATTCCCGGAAGAAGTGCCTGATCCTGGGCTATCAGGGTCTATCAGGGTGACCAGAAACCCTTTTTTCTGTAGCCACAGCGCACAACTGGTACCGACGATACCAGCGCCAACGACCGCCACTGATTTATTTTTATTCATAAGCTTAATTCTTTCGTACCTGGTTTTCAGGCCAGAGGTGTACCGGGGTGTTAGTCCTGGCATTATCAAGATAATCAGCCACCAGCATCGCAGTATCAAAATGTTTGTGCCAGTGCTTCAAAATCCAGTTTGCCCCGGTTTGTTCCGAAGCAATCCGGGCCGCGATGATGTCTAGCCATCTACCGGAATCTAGTACCCCTATGTGTTTCAGGCCGTCGCGCGCGAGAGGTAGTGCGCGCGATAGCAGCAGGTTTTTTAATGAACCCCGATGACCATCAATCCAGTGTACCTGGGCCATCATGCCCTCGCGCGCAGCCATGTAAAAATCACCTTCGAGCGTGGCAAAATCGACGCTGCTTAAGTCATCACCACAGTGCTTAAAGCCTTCGATCAGGCCGACATGAAATGCTGTATTGGCAATCGTGTCGACCAGCGTTGGCCCGGATGGTATGACTCGAAGTTCGAGGCGCAGGTGATACCCCTTACCGGCTTCGTGCCCTAAAATGGGTCGTACCCAGCGCCAGATCGTACCATTGTGTAAAGAAAAGTGGTGCAGGGATTCGACTGGCCAGTCGGTCACCTCGGGCAGGATCGGAGTGTAATAAAAATTGTCATCGAACAGATCGAGCAGGGATTTTACATAGCCTTTTCCAAAATGTACACGAGGCACGATACCGTCACTGATTTCATCGGGGTTACGGGTGTCTACGGCCTGCTTGAATATCTCTATGCGGGATTCCTGCCAGCAACATTGACCTAAAACCAGCGGTGAATTGGGTACTGCACCCAGTACCAGCATGCTTGCCCAAAGCGCCGCATTGTAGGTCGACACCGCCTCGTCGAAAGGAACCTGCATATGAATCTGCAGTGAAGTGCCGAGTGCTTCGAGCATTACGTTGTTTTGGTCAATAATCAGTCGATCTTCGCCGGTTATATCCAGATGTACCGGCTGGCCGCGCATATTGATTAATTGTTGGCTGAGCAGGTCGTAGCGATGTTGTTTGGACATATACTCGTCGGGGTCCAGATGCTTGTGCTGCAGGCTGGGTAATACACCGAATAGAGCGACGTCTGTATCAAAACAGAGCGCCGATTGCTCAACACGGTGGTATAAATCAGATAAATCCTTATCGATCAGGCTTAACACGTCAGCGCTGACGTCGAAAGGATGCCCGTTGATCTCGAGGTTATACTTCGCCAGTTCCATGGTAAACAGGGGGTTATCCGCTTTATCGAGTACCTGTTGGTTGATGTTGCATGGCTGGCCGCTGGCATCGACCAGGCATAGTTCGAGTTCGTAGCCCAGCTTTCGGCTGTGGTTATCGAATGCTCGCTTTGCGAAAAGTCTACGAACAAACTCGGTTTCTTCCAGCAGTCGATCATTAAAGTGATCATAATCAGCCTGGTCGAAATGTGTCTGGTTTATTTCTTCGCCCATCGATGGATTATAGGTGGCTAATAGCGGCTTGCCTACTCTCGGTAGTTTTCGCCTATACTGCAGGCATTCAGATTTTGAGATTACGATGTCCGTCATCCTGCAAGTTTCCAGCCTGGTAAAAAGCTTTGGTGAGTTGATCGCGGTGGACCAGGTCAGCTTCGACATTCGTTCGGGATCCTGCTTTGGTCTGCTAGGCCCCAATGGTGCGGGGAAAACGACTACGATCGAATTGATGGAAGGTATCAAGACGCCGGATGCGGGTAAAATTCTTTACCTGGGCGAACCGCTCGGTCAGCAGTTTCGTAACGAAGCGGGTATCATGTTTCAAAATACCGCATTGCAGGAATTCGTGACGGTGTACGAAATGCTGTTACAGTTTAGTCGCTTTTATCCGCGTACCGCCGATATCGACCAACTGGTTGAACAGTACTCGCTGCAGGATTTTTTACATCAGGATACGCGTAAAATATCCGGTGGCCAGAAACAACGCCTGTTGCTGGCGATGGCCTTGATCAATCAACCCAAAATCCTGTTCCTCGACGAGCCGACCACGGGGCTCGATCCGCAATCGCGCAGAAATCTTTGGGAGCAGGTTCATCAGGTAAAAAAGCAGGGCGCGACCATACTGTTGACCACGCATTACATGGAAGAAGCGTACGAACTTTGCGATGAAATTGCGATTATGGACCACGGTAAAATTATCGCGCACGATGCCCCTGACACGCTGCTCGCCAGGCACTTTAACGACGTGGTGGTACAACTGCACGAACAGGACGTACCACGAGCCATGGGCGAAAAAGAATTTAATGCAACCTATCGAAACGATTGCGTGCATATTTTAACCGACGATGTGAACAAAACCATCGAGCAACTGCTGGGCTTAAATGTATCGCTGGACCGCTTGCGCATTCGTGCTCGCGACCTCGAAGACCTGTTTCTCGAACTCACCGGCAAGGGGTTGCGCGCCTGATGTGGACTCGAATTTATGCTCTGTTTGTCGCGCGAAATACCGAGTTTTTTCGTGACCGGGCGGCGCTCGCCTGGAGCGTATTACTGCCGATACTGATTGTGTTCGTATTTGCCTACGCCTTTAGCGATGAAAATCCGGAAAAATTCAAGGTGATGCTGGTATCCACAACACAAACGAATCCAGGTATCGATCGATTTAAATCGACTCGATATATCAGGTTTATAGAAACCGGGAATATCGACAGCAATTTATCCAGGGTGGAACGACACCAGGTGGATATGGTGTTTGATTCCAGTACCGGAAGCTACTGGATTAATCAAACCTCGCCCAATGGCTATATCGTCGAAAAACTATTGATCGCGGCCTATGCGAATTCGGGTTACGCGCTCACACAGAACCTCGTGGAGGGGGATGAAATACGTTATCTCGACTGGGTCATTCCAGGCGTGATCGCGATGAATATTATGTGGGGCGCATTATTTGGTATAGGTTACGTGATAGTGCGCTACCGAAAAATGGGCGTCCTGAAGCGACTGCAGGCAACCCCAGTCACATCGGTCGAATTTCTCACCGCGCAAATTATGTCCAGACTTTGGCTGCTGCTGGCGGTCAATAGTGCCATTTTCGTGGGTATGGATTATTTTGTCGATTTTCGTATGGATGGTTCCTACTTTGATTTATTTCTGGTGTTTGCCCTCGGATCTATTTGCCTGATCTGTGTTGGCCTGGTCGTAGCAGCGCGCATATCGAGCGAAGAAGTCGCGAATGGCCTGCTTAACCTGATTAGCTGGCCGATGATGTTTCTTTCCGGTATCTGGTTTTCTCTCGAAGGCGCCCATCCCTGGATGCAGAAATTCGCGCTGATCCTGCCTCTTACCCACGTCACCGATGCCGCACGAAAAATCATGATCGATGGTGCGAGCCTGGCCCAGGTCAGCGGCCATTTACTGGTACTTGGATTGATGAGTGTAGTGTTGTTGCTGATTGGCGCGAAAATATTTCGTTGGGAGTAAGTACCAGATTATGTACGGGGGCCGCGCAACCATCGGTATATTTTTACAGGAACGCGGTTAATCCATCCCTGGAGGCTCGTACGCAACATCCCTGTTGCGTAACGTCCTGTAAAAACATCCCGGTGGTCACACCTCGATGGTGAGGGCGCCTTGGGGGAAGGGCTCAAAACCTTATTTTTCAGGGATGAAAAATGAGAGCGTATAGGGATATATTCACAGCGTGTTTTGAGTACTTTTCCCGAGGCAACCTGGCAACTAGTGTTAGGTAGATGCCTGATATTTCCCGATACCATTCTTAGTTAAACAGGCTAAACTACTCCTCACTCTGATGACTAATTGCCAGATAAAGGTGCATACCCGATGACCATCATAAAACAGCAAGACATGATCGATAGTATCGCAGGTGCTCTCCAGTTTATTTCTTATTATCACCCTGTCGATTTTATTCGCGCGATGGATGCGGCTTACCAGCGCGAACAAAATCCTGCCGCTCGTGATGCGATTGCTCAAATTCTGATTAATTCGCGTATGTGTGCCGAGGGGAAGCGCCCGATTTGCCAGGATACCGGGATTGTTACGATATTTTTAAGCGTGGGTATGAAGGTACAGTGGCAAGGCGATATGTCGGTTACCGACATGTGCAATGAGGGTATCCGACAAGCTTATCTCGACCCCGACAATGTGTTACGCGCTTCGATACTGGATGACCCGGATGGGGCTCGAAGAAATACCAACGATAATACTCCGGGCGTAATCCATTACGACATCGTACCCGGCGATACGGTCGAAGTTCATGTGGCGGCCAAGGGTGGTGGCAGCGAGGCTAAATCGAAATTCGTGATGCTCAACCCATCCGATTCCGTGGTTGACTGGGTACTTTCCATGGTGCCAAAAATGGGTGCCGGCTGGTGTCCACCGGGTATTCTCGGCATCGGTATCGGAGGTACCGCCGAGAAGGCGATGATCCTCGCCAAAGAAGCGTTGCTCGAACCGATCGATATCCAGGAATTGCAGGCACGCGGTGCCAGCAATCGACCTGAAGAGTTACGCCTGGAGCTCTACGATAAGGTGAATCGCCTCGGAATAGGCGCACAGGGACTCGGTGGAATG
>CAZJEJ010000015.1:0-5618 GCA_964544945.1 uncultured Gammaproteobacteria bacterium
CTGATTATCGAACGGGCCATAAGGCAGGTAGGTCCAGTTTCGGTTATCGACATCACGTGCAAAGGCTTCGAACAGTTCCGCAGCATGTTTCTCGACAACGACTGGCTCGAGCCGGCAATACCTGCCCTCCATACGAGAATCCTGTGGATGCAGGGCGACTTGCCAGTTCTTAACTGGAAATCCTGTCGGTTGATCTAGTGGATTTATGTGGTCAGACAAGTGGTCGTATTCCTCTATTAAACTCCGATTTTCAAGCAGGCGCATTTTCAGTACACTCAGCGGTATCAGACTGTGCCTGAGAGTCTACTATAAGGGAACCTCTGTACAAATCCTTGCCGGAAAAACACTATGTTAATGCTCGATGCGCAAACCATTTTAAACAAACTACCATTCACCACGCTGGTCGATGAACTCGCGACAATGCATCTCCAGCCAATCGGCCAACTGGATGAACTATTGATGTCGTCCGAAGGCGCCGACAATACTACCAGTCATTTCTTTATTCGCACCGGCTGGCAGCAGGACAAGGCCCTGGGCGCCAAGGTAATCACGGTGTTCCCCGGCAATAACCAGGACAAAGTCTGGCCGTCGATACAGGCCATCTATATATTATTCGAAGGGAAAAATGGTACCCCGATTGCCTGCCTCGACGGCACGGCGCTTACCTACCTTAAAACCGCGACCGATTCGGCGCTCGGCAGTCGGTTGCTGGCTCGTGACAATATGGAAACCATGCTGATGATTGGCGCGGGCGAAATGGCCCGGCATCTGATAACCGCACATTGCCAGATTCACCCCTCGCTCAAGCAGGTTTACCTGTGGAATCGCACACCCGAAAAAGCCGTACAGCTTTGCGAAGGTGGGCTCGCGAACCGCTTCGATGCTATTTCATTTACTCCAGTTAACGAACTCGAGCCTTTCGCCAAAAAAGCAGACCTGATTTGCTCGGCGACCGCAACCTCAAGTCCAATCATTCAGGGTGAATGGTTGCGGGCTGGCGTGCACGTGGACCTGGTCGGCGCATTCACCGCTGAAATGCGCGAAGCAGACGACGAATGCCTGCGCAGGGCCAGCGTGTTTGTCGATGCACGAGAAACTACGATCGATCATATCGGTGAATTGATGGCTCCGATAGCCAATGGCGTTATATCCGCAAACGACGTACTGGCCGACCTGTCCGACCTTTGCCAGAAAAGGTATCATGGTCGAAATAGTGATTCAGAAATAACCCTGTATAAAAATGGAGGCGGCGGTCATCTCGACTTGATGATGGCCAGGATATTGCACCAGTACTGTCAACCAGCGTAAATAGCATCGGAATTCATAAGCTATGCCGAGTAATGTTTCGTTAAATTTCACCCTGAATGAATACGCCCAGCGTCTTTCTAAAACCCGGACTGCGATGTCGAATAGAAATATCGACTGCCTGATCGTGGTCGATCCATCGAACATGTCCTGGCTTACCGGTTATGACGGCTGGTCTTTTTATACTCACCAATGCGTCATCGTTCAACACGACCAGGAACCCATCTGGTGGGGTCGCGGCATCGACGCGCCTGGCGCCGTGCGTACCACCTATCTCGACGAGGATAATATACTCGGGTATCCCGATCATTTTGTTCAATCTACCGAATACCACCCGATGGATCACCTGTCGAAATTGCTGGGCAAACTGAAGCTTGACCGGGGATCGATTGGCGTCGAAATGGAAAACTATTACTTTTCGGCTGCGGCGTTTCTATCGCTGCAAAGTCACCTGCCGAAGGCGACGCTGATCGATGCCACCGCAATCGTCAACTGGCAGCGAATTATCAAATCGGATCAGGAACTGGGTTACATGCGTAGCGCGGCTCGCATCGTCGAACAAATGCATAGTCGAATCTACGACATCATCGAGCCGGGCCTTGCCAAGAATGAACTTGCCGCCGAAATATTTTACACCGGCGTCAAAGGTAAAGATGAGCACTGGGGAGACTATCCAGCCATTATGCCTCTGCTGCCGACTGGTATGGACGCGACCGCAGCGCACCTGAGCTGGGACAATTCAAAATTGAAGGCAGGCGATATCACTTTTTTTGAAATCGCAGGCTGCCACAAGCGCTATCACTGCCCCCTGTCGCGCACCATATCGCTCGGCAAACCACCGCAAAAGTACCTCGATGCCGAGAAGGCAGTGCTCGATGCGATGCACGCCGGTCTCGAATACGCCAGGCCTGGAAAGTGCTGCGAAGATATCGCGATCGCGTTTTTCGACACGCTTGAGACACACGGATTTAAAAAAGACAATCGCACCGGCTATTCGATCGGTCTATCTTATCCGCCGGACTGGGGCGAGCGTACCATTAGCCTGCGCCGTGGAGATAAAACCGAATTACAGGAAAACATGACCTTCCATTTTATGCCGGCGCTATGGCTCGACGATGGCGGTCTCGAAATCACCGAATCCGTGGTCATCACTGGAAACGGCTATGAAAGCCTGGCGTCGGTACCACAAAAATTATTGATAAAATAACGGGCGTTCGAATGGCAAATCCAATCTCCTCAACTATCGATTTCGAAAAGGACGGCGTTCAGCACGGTTTTCTGCAGGCGCCTTATTCACGTAACGACTCAGCCTGGGGTTCGGTGATGATACCGATCACTGTTTTCAAGAATGGTGATGGGCCCAGTGCCCTTATCACAGGCGCTAATCACGGGGATGAATACGAGGGTCCAATCGCACTCAATGAATTATGTCACCGTCTCCACGCCGAGCGCCTTCAAGGTCGAGTTATCGTAATTCCGGCAATGAACTATCCTGCTTTTCAAACTGCCACGCGGTTATCGCCGATCGACAACCTGAATATGAACCGGGTTTTTCCCGGCCAGGCCAAAGGTACCATCACCCCGCAGATAGCCGATTACTTCTCGACCGTTTTATTACCGATGTCCGATTACGTGCTCGATATCCATTCTGGCGGGAAAACTCTGGAATTCCTGCCATTTGCCGCTTACCACGAACTTGAGGATAAGGGGCTACAGGACCGATGCGAAGCGGCTACCAGGGCATTTGCCGCACCCTATTACGTACGCCTGGTCGAAATCGACGCTGGTGGGATGTACGATTCGCAGGCCGAATCTATGGATAAAGTCTTTGTTTCGACCGAGCTAGGCGGCGGCGGCACCACGTCTACATTAACGATTAAAGCAGCCAAACGAGGGGTGCACAATTTCCTGGTGCACGCTGGCATTTTGCAAGACGATCCCATATCGCCAGGCCATGCATCGGTTCATCTAGACATGCAACAGGACAACACCTATGTATTTTCCCGGCATAACGGCCTGCTAGAACCCTGCGTCGACCTGGGTGCTCCGATTCAAAAAGGCAATTTAATTGCCAGGGTCTATTCGTATGAACGTAATGGAATGGCGCCGGTCGAATATCACGCCGAAAGTGACGGTATTATTATGGGCAGGCATTTTCCCTCCCTGATCAAAATCGGCGATTGCTTAAATGTTATAGCAAGGATAAACCCTGCATGAAAGGAAAATAAAAGGTAGCAGGCCGTTACCACTTTTTCTTTACCATTAGTCTATTTTATTCGGCTTATATCTATATACTACCGCGCGAAATATTCGCTTCATCAAATTATCAATAAGGAAAATATTCATATGAGTTTAAAATCTGTTAGCTTGGCTATTCTTGCCCTCTTATTCGCTTTTTCAGCCAGCGCACAAACGCCATTAACCACCGACCAGGAAAAGTTCAGTTACGGACTCGGCATGATAATTGGCGAACGCGTGCTCAAGCCATTTAGCGAGATTAATTACCAAATCCTGCTTGAAGGATTAAAAGCACAGCACCAGGGTAACCAGACTTCTTTAAGCCTGTCGGAGGCAAGTCAAATGATTGATAAGTTCCAGCAAAAACAAAACGCGGTGAAATATGCTTCGGTGAAACAAAAAGGCGAGGATTATTTGAAATCGAATGCGGCGCAAGACGGCGTTACGGTTACCCAGTCTGGCTTACAATACACGGTAATCAAGGCTGCCGATGGCGCAAAACCGGTGCCTACTGATTCAGTAACGGTCCACTATCGCGGTACCTTGCTCAATGGCACCGAGTTTGACAGTTCTTATGCTCGCGGTGAACCGGCCACCTTCGTGCTCAACCAGGTAATTCCCGGCTGGACCGAGGGTCTTCAGCTGATGGGTATCGGTAGCAAATTCAAGTTCGTGATTCCGTTTCAATTAGCTTATGGCGAACGTGGTGCGGGTGCTTTGATCGGCCCTTATCAAACACTGATCTTCGAGGTCGAACTGTTCAAAATTAATTAACGCTTTTCCAGGTAATTATTCCCATCGATAAAAAAGTCGGGCTAGCCTGAAGACATATGGCAAGCCAGCGTACGTTCATTCGTACCGCGCCGCTCCTGTTTGTAATGTTGTGGAGCACCGGTTTTATAGCCGCCAAGTACAGCATGGAAAACGCCGATCCATTCGTTTTCCTGTTTCTACGCATGTCGATCACGGCCATGGTACTGGTGCCGATACTGTACCTTGCGCGGGCGCCTATGCCTCGTGGTATCTGGTGCCATCGCCACGATATGGTGACCGGCTTTTTAATTCACTGTAGTTACCTGGGGTTCGTATTCTGGCCCATCAAGAATGGCGTGCCATCGGGTATTATCGCGATCATCATCGGGGTCCAGCCTATTCTGACCATGGCGCTCGCATCGCTCTATATCGGCGAAACGCTGAGCTTCAAAAAAACAATTGGTTTAGTAATCGGGTTTATTGGCATTGTGGTTGTCATTTTTGGTAAGTATGGGATCGACCTGGCATTAAACGGTGGTCTGAGCTGGTTTAATCTGAGTCTTAGTTCCATTGGCCTGCTGGCCCTGTCGGTCGGCGTGTTTTACCAAAAGAAATTTTGCACTCAATCACAGTTATTGACCGGCACCTTGATGCAGTACATTGCCGCCGCATTTGCAACCGCACTATTTGCCCTCCTGTTTGGCGAAAACTGGGAGGTGGAGTGGACCCGTAGTTTCGCTTTAGCACTTACCTGGCAGGTATTTGGTCTCTCGATTGGCGCGGTCGTGCTTTTGATGCTTATCATCAAACACGGCGAAGCCGGGAAGGTTTCCAGCATGTTTTACATCATCCCTCCGCTCGTGGTGGTCGAGGCGCATTATCTGTTTGGCGAAACACTGGGGCTGGTTTCAATCCTTGGCATGGGACTCAGTGTATTTGGTGTTTATCTGGTATATCGCCCAGTAAGAGGCTGACTCACCAAAACTCCCGGAAAATCGAGGAGGTTAAAAGCAAGACGTGCCTGTCATCGTGTTCGAAGAACACCACACAATTAGCCAGAGAATTTGAACCAGGACAGTAGATCGCGTAAGATTGGCCGCCCATCACATCGGGGTGTAGCTCAGCCTGGTAGAGCGCTGCCTTCGGGAGGCAGAGGTCGTAGGTTCAAATCCTGTCTCCCCGACCAAATTTTAAATTACTCTATAAATATTACTTTTGCAGAAATCGAGTTAAAGCCGCTCAGGGGGCAGGTTTTGAACCGTTATAGGTTCACAAATTCGTCAGGAACGAATTTGAACAGCAGCAGGCTGGCCCGAAGGGCG
>CAZJEJ010000015.1:5718-29273 GCA_964544945.1 uncultured Gammaproteobacteria bacterium
GTTCACAAATTCGTCAGGAACGAATTTGAACAGCAGCAGGCTGGCCCGAAGGGCGTAGGGCAGGATGCCCGGAGTAAATCCTGTCTCCCCGACCAATCATGCAAAAATCTGACCCCAGGTCTTCCCATGTAAGCAAACATTAATCTTTTCTTTGGCCACTCTTATACGATATAGGCGTTGGATACACGTTTACCACCCAGTAGGTCGAGATTACAAAAGTAAGCACCACGACAAGCTGGATAAGGTATGACGACCGTTCCTCTATTAAGCCCGATGCCAGAGCGCTGAAAGCAATTAATAACGAAAACTCGCTGGCCTGCCCTAACCTGACTCCCAACTCAGCCGCATTTATCGGCTTTTCACCTATTATTTTAAATCCCCAGTTAAAAACCATCGGTTTTGCCGCCATCAACAGTACGGTTATTATCAGCCCGGGCACTATGAGTTGTTGAGAAACAACCAAATCAAACTTCGCACCAATCGAAAAGAAAAACAGTATAAGAAAGAAATCACGCAAAGGTTTAAGATCTTCTGCAATAACCAGGGCAATGGGTACCGTTGCCAGGCTTATGCCTGCGATGAAAGCACCCATCTCGAAAGATAGCCCCAGCATTTCGGCCGCACCGGCAACAAACAGACCCCAGCCTAAAGCCATAATGAATGTATGCTCTTTTATCACATCGAAGCGCAAAAATATTTTTGTTATGACGAACCTGACGATAACGAAGGACATAGCACTCAACACAGCCAGTTTAAGCAACAACAGGGCAACCGATATTGAAATATTGTTCATACCGCCCTCGGTTACCAGCACGATGAGCACAATCGCTATCACGTCCTGTATTAACAGTACGCTGATCATCACATCGCCAACATGATGATGATGCAATTGAGTGGTTGGTATTAACTTCAGACTAACGATGGTACTGGAGAACATTAACGCCGCACCAATTATCCAACTGTCGATGAAGGGATAACCTAGCGCCAATGCTGCTGCCAGACTCAATAGCATGAATATGAAGCAGGTCGCCAGCGTTACGATACCTATACCTCCGAGCAAACCGACGAGTTTTGACGGCTGAAAGTTAAGACCTATCAAAAACAGCAGCAGGATAATGCCGATATGCGAAAGTTGCTCAATTTGCTCGCCATCGCTAATCAGCCCCAGCCCCTTCGGCCCGACGAAGACACCCAGCACTATATAGGCAAGAATAATGGGCTGCTTTAAATACAGAAACAAGGTGGCGAACAGCGCCGCACCGGCAAAAATCAGTGCAAATTGAAGAATAATATTATCGAGCATTGCTTCGGTAATGCCTCAACAGGTCCACTCAGGCGACAACTTAGCACCGTCCAGTCATCGCGAGCAATTTTTCACACGCGGTAATGGGTAAAATTTCCATGCAAATCACTCTAAATTAAGTAATGAAATTCATCAAAACCCAGATTAATAACCGTCGCTACTCATTAAAGTGTCTCCTTTTCCGACTTATGCGGTAAAAACCAAGGTGCCTGCCTCTAAATTATTGTTCGCTTCAAGCTAAAATAATATTCTTTCGAACTTGTTTATCATTGAAAGTGAAAAATCCGAGTGCTAATATTCCTCCTGCTATATCAGCAACACATATCTATAATTAAGGAGGCATAATAATGAATATACGAAAACTCTTAGTGGCCGCTGCGATCGCGCTGATCATACAGCCGGCCGCTCAGGCGGGGACGGCCGAGGCTAAAAAATGGGTGAATGATGAATTCCAGCCCTCCACGCTCTCCAAGAAACAACAAATGACCGAGATGGAATGGTTTGCCAAAGCCGCCGCACCGTTCAAGGGTATGGAGATCAACGTCCTGTCCGAAACGATTCCGACCCACGAATACGAATCTAAGGTTTTGGCCAAGGCATTCGGGGAAATTACTGGTATTAAGGTAAACCACCAGTTGCTTGGCGAAGGTGAGGTGGTACAGGCCGTACAAACACAGATGCAGACTGGACGTAACCTGTATGACGCCTACATCAATGACTCCGATCTCATCGGAACTCACTCACGTTTACAACTGGCGGTAAACCTGACCGACTGGATGGCGGGTGAAGGTAAAGATGTGACCCTGCCGACACTAGATCTCGACGACTTTATGGGGATATCTTTTACCACCGGCCCTGACGGCAAGGTATACCAGTTACCCGATCAGCAATTCGCGAATCTGTACTGGTTCCGCTATGACTGGTTCCAACGTCCAGAACTGAAAAAGCAATTCAAAAAGCGCTATGGTTACGAACTGGGTGTACCGGTTAACTGGTCAGCTTACGAAGACATCGCCGAATTCTTTTCGGTATATGTCAAGGAAATCGACGGGGTGCGCGTATACGGTCACATGGATTATGGTAAAAGGGCGCCAGATCTCGGCTGGCGCATGACCGACGCGTGGTTATCTATGGCGGGTGCCGGTAGTAAAGGACTTCCCAATGGCGTACCCGTAGACGAATGGGGCATTCGTATGGAAGCGGGAAGCTGCAACCCGGCCGGATCATCGGTATCTCGAGGTGGAGCCGCTAACGGACCAGCCGCCGTATACGCTATTCGAAAGTGGGACGAATGGTTACGCAAGTACGCCCCTCCAGGAGCCGCCAGCTATGACTTTTACCAGTCACTGCCAGCATTATCCCAGGGCAACGTAGCGCAGCAAATTTTCTGGTACACCGCCTTTACCGCATCCATGGTAGCTCCGAAGAGCGAGGGAAATAACACCGTCGACGACGCAGGCAACCCGTTATGGCGTATGGCTCCTTCTCCGCACGGTCCTTACTGGGTAGAGGGTCAGAAATTAGGCTATCAGGACGCTGGTTCATGGACTCTGTTCAAGTCAACCCCGGTAGACCGTCGAAAAGCAGCCTGGTTGTATGCCCAGTTCACTGTCTCTAAAACCGTTTCGTTGAAGAAGACACATGTTGGCCTCACCCCGATTCGTGACAGCGACATCCGTGATGCTTCGTTCACCGAACGCGCCCCGAAACTGGGTGGACTGGTTGAGTTCTACCGTTCGCCAGACCGAGTTCTCTGGACGCCTACCGGCATCAATGTACCGGACTATCCGAAGCTGGCTCAAATCTGGTGGCAGCAGATCGGCGATGTAAACTCCGGTGTATTTACGCCGCAACAGGCGATGGATCGACTCGCTGAAGAAATGGATATCACCATGGCGCGCATGCAGGCAGTAGATGAAAAAGCTAACGTATATGGTGGCTGTGGACCACGCCTGAATGAAAAGCGTGACCCTTCTTACTGGCTTAATAAAGCGGGCTCTCCTAAAGCGAAAGTCAACGAAAAACCACCGGGGGAAACCATAGACTACGATCAACTGGTGAAGCGCTGGCAGCAAAACTGATTGCACCGGATCCTTAGATCGTTCTAGTGTGGAGGGTGGTATACCACCCTCCATTTGTTAACTCTAAACCAATTGAAAACTCTTGAACCAGCAATACAGCTATACTTCGAGCCTGCAACTGATGGCGCCACAACTCAACGCACGCCAGAATGATATTCTGGAGTACGCCAGAGAGCATGGTGAGGTACAGGTCGATCCGTTAGCCGAATATTTCAATGTGACACCACAGACGATTCGACGTGATCTAAATCAACTCTGCCATTTGCACCTCCTGCAACGGATACATGGAGGCGCACAAATTCACGATGGTGTTGAAAACCTGGGTTATCTGGCTCGAAAAAGACTGTCGGTGGATGAAAAAAACTCGATAGGAAAACGCGCAGCGGAGTTGATAGCAAATGACTCTTCATTATTTATTAATATTGGAACCACGACTGAAAAAGTCGCCGAGCATTTGACCGATCATACCGGTCTGCTGGTTATTACCAATAATCTCAATGTTGTGAATATACTACGGCATAGCAAATCCATTGAAATGATGATCGCAGGTGGAGCCGTACGTCGAGAAGATGGTGGCATCGTGGGTGAAACTACTGCCGAATTTTTCGCTCAATTCAGAGTCGATTACGCGGTTATCGGGACTTCCGCTATCGACGAAGATGGCGCTATGCTGGATTATGACACCCTCGAAGTACGCATAGCGCAGGCCATTATTGAAAACGCTCGCACGGTTATCCTGGTGGCGGACTCAATGAAGTTTGAACGAAACGCCCCTGTACGTATTGGTAATATCGCTAGAATTGATTACTTCGTTACCGATGATAAGCCCAGCTTCGAATTCCTGGAGGTCTGCCGCGTGGAAGACGTGCAGGTCGAAGTGGCTACGCCCTGAATAGACAGGAATAGATCGATTAAATTAAAAAACTACGATGGCTATCGAACTTAGACAAATCAGCAAGCGCGTCGGCGCAGATATACATATTTACGACACCGATCTGACGCTGGAGAAAGGCGAATTTAATGTGTTGCTGGGCACAACTTTAAGCGGCAAGACAACGCTGATGCGTTTAATGGCCGGCCTTGAACCGCCTACCAGCGGTGAGATCTGGTTCGAAGGGAAGAATGTTACTGGTGTACCGGTACAAAAACGCGAAGTGGCAATGGTTTACCAGGCGTTTATCAATTATCCCAATTTTTCCGTATTCGACAACATTGCGTCACCGCTACGTGTTGCCAAAATACCAGACAGTCAAATCCGACAACGCGTCGGTGATATCGCCGAACTGTTGCAGCTCACTGCGATGCTCGACCGATTTCCAGGAGAACTTTCAGGTGGTCAACAACAACGTACCGCCCTGGCTCGGGCGCTGGTTAAAAAAGCGCGCCTTGTACTGCTTGATGAACCGCTAGCCAACCTGGATTACAAACTTCGCGAGGAGCTTCATGACGAATTGCCCAAACTGATTCAGGACACGGGCGCCACAGTGGTATATGCCACCAGCGAACCGCTGGAAGCCCTGATGCTCGGTGGTCATACAGCGACTATTCACGAGGGCAAGGTCACCCAGTACGGTGCCACGACGGAAATTTATCGCACCCCAAATACGCTACGCAGCGCGCAGGTTTTTTCCGATCCACCAATCAATACTGCCACTATAGAAAAACGGGGTGATAACTTCGTGCTGGGGGATCTGGTGCGTTGGCCGGTTCCAGCAAAATATTGTCATATGGCTGACGGCAACTACATACTGGGTATTCGTCCGCACCATATCACACTTTATCAACCCCACGAAGACAGTATATTCATCGACTGCCTGGTCAGGGTTGCCGAAATTAGCGGTTCGGAAAGCATTCTTCGTGTCAACTTTGGGGATAATACCTGGGTCTCTGAATCGCACGGCGTACACACGTTCAAGGTCGGCGAAATGACCCAGTTGCATTTGCAGGTGGATCGCTGTCTGTTTTTCAGCAGTGATGGCGAATTGGTTGCAAACTGAGAGATACCTGGAATCCAGCAATGGCAAAAATAAGCTTAAAAAATCTCAAACACAGTTATCTGCCCGAACCCGGTGGCATAGAAGACTATGCCCTGAAGCATATCGACGCGGACTGGTCAGACGGGGGGGCCTATGCTTTGTTAGGCCCTTCGGGGTGCGGCAAGACGACATTACTTAATATTATTTCCGGTTTAATCAAGCCATCGGAAGGGCGTGTTTTGTTCGATGACATCGATGTAACCGATACACCAACTACCGAGCGTGACATCGCCCAGGTTTTTCAATTCCCGGTAGTCTACGACACCATGACTGTATTCGATAACCTCGCGTTTCCATTACGAAACCGGGGTATTGCCGAAGACAGGGTTGCGACGCGAGTTAAGGAAGTTGCAAAAATGCTCGATCTCGAAACTTCATTAAACCGACGGGCGTCCGGATTAACCGCCGATGGTAAGCAAAAAATCTCACTCGGTCGCGGCCTCGTGCGTGAGGACGTTAACGTTATCATGTTCGATGAACCACTGACCGTCATCGATCCCCATTTAAAGTGGCTGCTACGCTCCAAGCTGAAGGAGTTGCACCAGCAACTGGGCCGAACCATGATTTATGTCACGCACGATCAGACCGAGGCTTTGACATTTGCCGACCGCGTTGTGGTGATGTACGACGGTACCGTGGTTCAGGTAGGCACCCCGGTCGAATTATTCGAACAACCGGCACACACATTTGTTGGTCATTTTATAGGCTCGCCCGGAATGAATATTTTGCCTTGCGAAATTATCGATGGAAAAACCGGATTCGCCGGTAACCTGGTGCAAACCGCATCGCCCATACCGCCCGGTAATCTTACCGGCAAGCTTGAAATAGGTGTCCGCCCCGAATTCGTCCATTTTGATGAGAGTGGAATTCCGGTGGACATCGTTAAGGTTGACGACCTTGGACGATACCAGATAGTGGCAACCCGACACGAAGGAAAAACAATCAAAATGCTTATTGGTGAAGACCAGCAGATACCATCTGAAAACCCTCGCATCGCTTTTAACCCAAAGTATACGCGGCTCTACAGGGACGACTGGGCAGTTGATCGGGAGGTTGCCGCAACCAAATGAACAAAACGGCTCACAATAAAGCCTGGTTGCTTGTTATCCCCGTAGTCGCACTGGTAGCGTTTAACGCTTTAATTCCGCTCATGACCGTGGTTAATTACTCGGTACAGGAAACTTTTGGCAACAATGTTTTCTTTTGGGAAGGGGTCAAATGGTTTGAGCAGGTACTTAATTCCAGCCGCTTTCATGCATCTTTCCTAAGGCAACTGGCCTTTACCGGGACGATATTGTTGATTGAAATACCCCTTGGTATCGGGGTTGCACTGGCTATGCCGCGCAAGGGTCCCTGGGTATCCGTGTGTCTCGTATTGATGGCTCTACCCCTGTTAATTCCATGGAATGTCGTCGGCGCCATGTGGAATATTTTCGCACTACCCGATATTGGATTGCTCGGGTACACGATCAATAGCCTCGGTATCGATTATAACTTTACCCAGCAACCCATTTCGGCCTGGTTCACTACCATCCTGATGGACGTCTGGCACTGGACATCATTAGTTGTTTTACTTTCTTATGCCGGACTTTGTGCTATACCAGACGCCTATTACCAGGCTGCGAAAATCGATGGCGCCAGTGCGTGGTCAGTGTTCTGGCGCATCAAGCTACCAAAAATGAAGCGCGTACTAACCATCGCAATCCTGTTGCGTTTTATGGATAGCTTCATGATCTACACCGAGCCATTCGTCCTGACCGGTGGCGGCCCTGGAAACACGACAACATTCCTGTCGATCGACCTGGTCAAAATCGCTCTTGGTCAGTTCGACCTGGGGCCGGCTGCCGCCATGTCTTTAATCTACTTCCTGGTGGTCTTACTGATGTCCTGGATTTTTTACACCCTGATGATGCGTGGCGAGGAGCAATAGTGGTGACACAAATATGAGAGCTCAAAAATGGTTGGTACCAGCATTCTACATCATATTTCTGATGTTACCGATTTACTGGCTGATAAACATGTCGTTCAAAAATACGAACGAAATCCTCGGCACCTTTTCTCTATACCCGCGGGAATTCACGCTCGAGAATTACATCAAGATATTTACCGACCCGACCTGGTACAACGGATACATCAATTCGATTTCTTATGTTGTGCTCAATACCGTGATTTCGGTAACCGCGGCTCTTCCGGCTGCTTATGCATTTTCGCGCTACCGCTTTCTCGGTGACAAGCATCTTTTTTTCTGGCTACTGACTAACCGCATGGCGCCTCCGGCAGTGTTCGCCCTGCCCTTTTTCCAGCTCTATTCGGCGATCGAACTCTTCGATACTTATTGGGCCGTAGCACTCGCGCACAGTTTGTTCAATATTCCGCTCGCAGTCTGGATATTGGAAGGTTTCATGTCGGGCGTACCCAGGGAACTGGATGAAACCGCTTTCCTGGACGGCTATTCATTCTGGCGATTTTTCATACGCATATTCATACCTACAATAGCTGCCGGTATCGGTGTCGCCGCTTTCTTTTGCTTCATGTATTCGTGGGTCGAATTGCTACTGGCCAAGACCCTGACCTCGGTGGCTGCCAAGCCTATCGCGGCCACCATGACGCGGACTGCAAGCACGGCTGGCTACGAATTAGGTTTACTGGCAGCAGCGGGAACCCTGACAATAATTCCAGGCGCGTTTGTGATTTACTTCGTACGTAACTACATAGCCAAGGGTTTTGCCATGGGGCGGGTCTAATCATGGACTTAACCTGGATGGCCTGGACCTGGCCAACGGCAGCATTTTTTATCTTCATTTTAACCTGCCTGATCATCATGGGAGTGTGGGAACGATTTAGCCCTGGTGGTAATCCACGGCGTGGTGTGCTTGGGCTCGATACCACGCGGGGAGACCGATTGTTCATTACCCTGTTAGGTAGCGCGTTCATTTTTCTTGCCTGGTTGTGGGCATTTGGAACCCCGCTATGGGGTTTCCTCATCATTGCTGCGGGTTGGGGGTTCTTTGTATTTAAATGGGTTTAACGAACAGTAACCAGGAAAACACCCCTCTCGAAATCGTCGATATCCTCGTAATTGGCGGTGGAATCAACGGTACTGGGATTGCGCGCGATGCCGCGGGACGTGGACTCAGCGTCGTGCTATGCGAAAAGGACGATCTGGCGCAGCATACCTCGTCTTCGAGTACAAAACTGATCCACGGTGGCCTGCGTTACCTGGAATACTACGACTTTCCACTAGTTCGACATGCATTACGGGAACGCGAGGTACTGTTAAAAAGCGCACCACATATCATCTGGCCGTTGCGTTTTTTGCTGCCCCACCATAAAGCACTGCGTCCTCGCTGGCTAATTCGCCTCGGCTTATTCCTCTACGACCATATCGGTGGTCGCAGACTCCTGCCTGCATCCTGGGGAGTGGATCTACGCACCCACGTAGGCGGCGAGGCCTTAAAACCGGAATTCACCCGGGGATTCGAATACTCTGACTGCTGGGTGCAGGACGCCCGACTGGTCGTGCTAAATGCGCGTGATGCGCATAAACGCGGCGCACGAATATGGACCCACACAAAGTGTACTGCACTGGACCGAGAATCCGACTACTGGAAGGCGACTCTTACCAACTCCAGGAATGGAAAGGAAACCATGTTGAGAGCCCGAACGGTTGTCAATGCCGCCGGACCCTGGGTCGAACATACCCTGCATCTCAATGAGTCGATCGACACCGATAGTGGCGTACGCCTGGTCAAGGGCAGCCATATCGTTGTACCCAGACTATTCGACCACCCGTACCCCTATATTTTTCAGAACGAAGACAATCGGGTAATGTTCGCCATTCCCTACGAAGGAGACTTTACCCTGCTCGGTACCACCGAGGTCGAAATCCAGGGTGGCCCAGACGATGTTTCAATCGATGATTCAGAAATAACCTATATCTGCAACGCTATCAATCGCTATATGAAAATACCCGTCAAGGCGAGCGATATCGTCTGGAGTTACACGGGCGTGAGACCATTATTTGACGATCATTCAAAAAATGCCAGCAAAGTCACCCGGGATTACGTGCTACAACTGAACGACGATGGCGCGCCAATTCTGTCGGTATTCGGAGGCAAGATAACCACCTACCGAAAACTTTCTGAACAGGCGGTGGATTTACTTAAAGCACCGATAGGGTTTACCAAAAAAGGATGGACAACAGGCGCTGCATTACCCGGCGGGGACATTGAAGGGGGTGATTTCGAATCCTTTTTAATTCGTTGCAGGCAAGCTTATGACTGGCTGGATGACACGGTATTAAATGACTACGCTCGCAACTATGGTAGCGAAATAAACCTGCTGCTCGATGGATGCTCGAGCATCATTGATCTAGGTGAAGACTTCGGCGGGGGTCTGTTCGAATGCGAGGTGGCTTACCTGGTGAAGTACGAGTGGGCTGAAACTGCCGAGGATATTCTCTGGCGCCGAACCAAGAAAGGGCTCAAGACACTCCCAGAAACCGACCAACGTTTACAAACCTGGCTGGAGCAACACCAAAAGCAAGTTCATCCATAAAACATATAGATTAGAACTTGCATCACCTGTTCATGTGTTCTCCGTCAGCCATCCAAACCGAGTGCTGCGCGAAATCGGTTTTTGATCTTGACCCCGTCGCGTTCGGGGAGGATGCGTTCATGCTCGATTGGGGCAATCGGAATACATGCAAAACCACAGCCAGCCATCTTTAATATACGCTTTCGAATATAGTCGATATCCGCTGTGCCACCGTCCACCACCCAGTCAAAGTGACACGCGCGGGCAACTGCGCACAGGTCCGTGCCCAGGCCAGTATGGCTGGTCTGCATCCCGGTTTCCCCGAAATGCTGATTGTCGAGTACCACGATGGTGAGGTTTTTCGGCCGACGGGCACCGATGGTGGCCAACCCACCCAAACCCATTAGCTGCTCGCCGTCTCCGGTAACAACGGCAACCGCGCGCTCGGGCTGTGCCAGCGCCAGGCCCAGGCCCATCATGGCGGCCCCACCCATCGCGCCCCACAAGTAGAAATTTTGGTCACTATTTCCCGCCGCCGCCGTATCCCAGCAGGATGAACCTAAGCCGGCGACAACCAGCAACTCACCCCGGTCAGCAAGAAGTGCCTTGACGACATCGCGCCTGTTTAATTTTGTCACCACCGTTTCGCACCTATCATTTCTTGCGACAACAGGATCGCCACGGCCTTTTCATGGGTAAAGGCGTACGAGGCTGCATCATTTATCACCCTGGTGACCTCGTCAGGTTGTTCTACCCGTCTCACCTCCACACCCATAGCCTCAAATACCGTGGGAACGGCCTTGCCCATCGGTTCCTGCCATGGATTAAATTCCTTCCACTCTCCGCGCATAGTTACCAGCGCCAGGAAAGGGAATTGGCAACTTTGCACCAGCCCCAGCATATTAGTGCAATTTCCGACACCGCTGGATTGCATCAGCACCGCGACCTTCTTTCCACCAAGCCAGGCACCGCTGGCTAACGCCACGCCCTCCTCTTCAGTCGTCAATACGATAGCTTCCATATCCAGATCATTGATAGCGTGCTCGATGGTGCGAGAATGACCTGCGTCCGGCACGTAAGCGATGATCTCGACACCTGCAGCCTTCAGTGTGCCGTAAACCTCTTCCTGCCATGGTTTTTTATTGGCCATTATTACCCTCTGCCTCGATATGACCGAGTTTATCTTCGTGGTTGCGAACCGCCGGAACCAATGCCTGACAGGCAGGTAACGTACTAGCTATTCAATACGAAAAACCTGTTTCCCGGTGACCCCAGGCAAATATTTCACCCCACAAGTCCTCCAGTTTTATTAGCATTTTTCCGAACCTGCCCTGGATTATAGCGAGGATTACTTCCAGGCAAAATAGGGCTGTTCATAGTGTGCAACCCGGGTCGACTTTCCCAGCATACCAACCTCACGAAATTGATAGGCGATCGCCGCGGTTGGAGCCGCAAACCAGTCGTTGCCAAGCGGCATTTTTAAAACTGGATGTTCACTTTCGGGAATCGGTTCCAGCATAGGCGCATCGTTCCGCATCAATTCGCTGAGCGGAATGCGGTGAATCGAGTCAACCTCATCGGGGTTAGCGTTTAGCCCGGTATCGCGCCCTCCCCATACGATTACTGGCGTGATAACAAACCCTGAGCGGGTCAGGTAATCGTCCAGCCTGCCCAGCACCTGCCTGGAGTCGAGTTTTAGTCCTACCTCTTCTTCCAGCTCACGGAGTGCCGCCTGTTCGGGAGATTCACCTTTGTCTATGCGTCCTCCCGGGAAAGCACGCTGTCCAGCATGGTATTTTAGTTTCGAGGTTCGTATAGTGAGGATAACCGCTGCCTGGTCAACCCTGCCCAGGTCGAAGGGTATGTCGCCAATCCCTGCGCTGGTGCAACAATCGACCAGTGTAACGGCAACCGCCGCATGGGCTCCTTTACCCAGGTCGATCTTTCGGCATTCAAAGGCTGCTAAATTCATGCTGACCCGCTTACGAAGCGAATCATCGAGTCGGAGTCGGTGCATCACATTTATTATCCAGAAATGGCGGCTCAGGTAACAACAGGTTAATATGGGCAATATAACCTATTCGATATGGAAACTCGTTCGGTTTAGCGCTATAAATAATGTACGTTAAAATTATGTACTCTAACAAGCTAGAGGGGAAGGACTATGAAATTATCCGAGGTATTACGTATCAAAGGTAACGAAGTATACCTGCTTAAAGTCGACGACAGTATCGCCAGGGCAGCTACCACAATGTCAGAGAAGAAAATCGGTGCGCTGCTGATTGAAGATAAAAGCGGCAAGATAGTCGGAATATTGTCCGAACGCGATATAGTTGGTGGCATGGGACTACACGGCGCTAATTTGCAGGATGTCCCGATATCGAAATTGATGACCACCAAGCTGATCAAATGCGCCGGGGAAGATACAGTATTACAGGCCATGGCGATGATGACCGACCGCCGTATCAGGCATTTGCCGGTATTCGATGGTGAGAATCTTGTGGGGGTTATTAGTGTTGGCGATCTGGTGAAGTGCCGGATCTCCGAAGTCCAGGCCGAATCCGAAGCTTTACGGCAATACATAGCGTCCTGATTAGCACCTACTCCGGCATGGTTAATGGCGCCTCGTGCAGGCTTGAAAGCAGTTCCTTTAATTCGAGGATATGTTCAGACCAGTAGCGCGGCGTATTAAACCAGGGAAAACTGACTGGAAATGCCGGATCACCCCAACGCCTCGCCAGCCATGCGCTATAATTTAATACGCGCATAGCACGTAGTGGCTCGATCAATCGTAGTTCACGAAGGTCGAGCTCTCGGAACATTTCATACCCTTCCACAATTTCGCTCAACTGCTGCTGCCGACTAACCCTGTCCCCCGACAGGAGCATCCACAGATCCTGCATCGCGGGGCCAGTCATCGCATCGTCAAAATCGACAAAGTGCGGACGTTCATTGCGCCAGAGTACATTCCCCGGATGGCAGTCCCCGTGCAGACTGATACGGTTAAACTCGGGTGAGTTTGGTGTGTTTTGCTCGATAGCAGCCAGAATTTCGGCGCTAATGGCCTCGTAAGCCACACGCAACTCATCTGGAATAAAGCCATTTTCGAGTAAATAAGAGACGCTATCGTGTCCGTAAGCCTTTACGCTCAGGTTAATCCGATGTTGGAACGGGAAGCCAGTACTTGCCGCATGAATGCGACCTATGAACTGCCCTAACCGATGTAGATGATCTAGATTATCCAGTTCAGGCGCCCTGCCTCCCTGCCGTGGATATATAGCAAAATAGAATCCTGCAAAACGCGAAATGCCTGGCGATGCTGATGTTTCGTCAATCACCAGCGGCGCAACAACCGGTATCTCCAAATCGTAAAGGTGTTGGGTAAACCGATGTTCCTCGTCAATTTGGTCCAGCGTCCAGCGACTCGGGCGATAAAATTTGACGATTACCGGTTCTCCCTGTTCGATACCCACCTGGTAAACCCGGTTTTCATAACTATTCAACGCAAATATACGAACATCCGAGCGCCGACCGGTCGATTCTACTGCATCGATGACTACATCGGGTGTTAAACGGGCGTAAGGATGCTCCCGAGTATTTGAATCGGGCGAAATGGTTGAGCTGGGCAAATGTGCTTTGCGATTACCTCGATCATCGTCGAGTAATTCATCTATTGTATCGATCACCAACCCCCTTATGTCTTCGCTCATTATACTGCAACCAGGCAATTTACTATGAACTAAGGGGACCTTTCATTTATTTTGACCTCATCCTCAATATCTGGACACCAGAAATTAGAGAATCCCGGCCTGCTTAAATTCGATAAAAAACTTACCCGTTCTTCCCGCGCACGCGAGAATCTTTAAAAAGCTTCGGAACCCACTACCTTCCTGTTTCTAATTAGATTCTGGCTACCGTCACAACGGTATCCATCCAGGATTGCTGACCGCTGACCGGTTCCGGATTGTGGGGGATAATCCAGTTAGCATGGGTTCCACCTGCCTTCCACCATTGATAATCATCGTGAAGGGCATCATCGATAGCAAAAGGCGCGCGCTTACCCGATGCGTAGCGCCCGCCCTGCCAACGGCCGAAATGCCCTGACAAGGCAACCACGCCCGGCATCACGGTTTGCGTCACCATCGCCGTCGCCACCACCTTGCCGATTCGGGATGTAATGGTGATTGCATCACCCTCTGATATGCCTCGTGCAGTCGCCGTGATCGGATTAATCCATACAGGGTTACGATACCCGATCTCGTTTAGCCAGCCGCTGTTACCGGTATTCGACAATGCCTGTATATTAAGTTTAAAGGTGATCAGGAATAACTCCTCTTCCTTCATTTCCGTGTGCCCGGGGATAGCCGTGTAGGTCGGCAGTGCCGCTAAGCCCATGGTAGCCAGAATGGGCGAATACAACTCGAACAATCCTGTTTTGTTGAGACTGCCAGGTTTGAAACCGGCGTAAGCCTCACCATTGATTCTCTGTCCGAGATAAGCTTTAGCAGATCCTGGGGTGTCGAGATAACCGACCGCCAGAGCCTCGGCCTCATTCTCGAAACCGGCGATCTTCCAATTCCAGTAGACACCTGCTTTTTCGTCCAGGATCACACTCTCCCCGGCCAGGGCCTCCCCCGCAAGCCGCTTGCGGTATGCGTTGTAGACGGGAACGGCTTTTTTATCGTGCCAGACGCCATTCTTTTTCAGGCCCCTGAAGCCACGGGCTCCCCTCTTTACTACAGGGGTTAACTTACAGGCCTTTTTAATGAACTTTTCTGACGATTTGAAACCGAGCGGAAAACCCATCCTTGTGGCCAGTTCGAGGCACACGTCATTGAAGTCGCGGGCTTCGCCCTGTGGCTCGGCCAGGGGCTGGCGAAGAGCGTATTCAGCCACCTGATTCGCCGACACGGTTGCTTCAATATCGAAGCGCTCGAGGTAGGTCGCATCGGGCAGAATCAGATCCGCCAGCGCTGCCGTTTCGTCATAGAACGGGGTAACGGCGACCGTGTACGGAAGCAGAGATTCGTCCTTGAGAATATCGAGCATCTCCTGGGTATTGGGATTCGCATAGGCTGGGTTGTGGTGGTACCACATGTAGACTTCGGGCCGTTCCCCACCTTTTTTGATCCGTTTCAGGACGCTATGTCCAGTGCCGATCCCCGGCAAAATCGACGGTTCGCCGACACCATCGATGATGGCCAGTTTTCGCGGGGCTGGCTTGTCTTTCGGTCCCGTCGGGTAAAGCCACTGAGGAGTGATGGCCCGGCAGCGTCCGCCTTTTATGTCGATGTTGCCGGTAATGGCACAAAGCATCTGGATGGCGCGCTCGGTCTCGACCCCATTGTAATGGGCACCGACGCCACGCGAGCTGATCACGCAGGCTGGCTGGCTGCTCGCGAATTCGCGTGCTATGTCCCTGATCCTGCCCTGTGGAACGGTGCTTATCTTTTCCGCCCACTGTGGTGTGTATTTGGCAAGATGCTCTTTCAGCACCATTATTTTATCGGCCCGAGAAACGCCCAGGTTGTCGCTGACCCGGCAGAAATCTATGAACTCCTCACCCTTACCAAGGTAGAGTTCCTCGTTTATCACCACATTGCACATCGCCAGGATTACAGCCAGATCGGTTCCCGGCTTGATCGGCTGCCACAAAGTCGAGTTGGCGGCGGTATTGGACAGCCTCACATCGAAGGTCACCATCTTGATACGATTATCCACCGTAGCTCGGGCGAGCCGTTTGGCGAGCGAGACATAATTAGTATGAGCCTCAAGTACGTTGGAACCAAAATTGAGTACAAACCGCGTGTTGTCGAAATCCCAGTTGTCGATATTTGCACCCCAGGTCAATTCGTGGGCGGTCCAGCGGGCGCTCTGCCCCTGACAGGTCTGCCTGATAATCGATGCCGTTCCGTAGGTGGCCAGGAAGATGTCGTCTATCAGCTTCTCGGCGCTCTCGGATATCCATCCGTGATGGAAAACAAATTTTTCCGGGGTGCCCTCATCGCGAAGTTTCTTAAGGCGACCAGCCAGTTCACCGAGGGCTTCGTCCCAACTGATTTTCCGCCATTCACCCTGGCCTCTTTTACCGGTCCGTTTAAGGGGTGTAAGGATACGGTCCGAATCGTACAGTTTGGCCGCTCCGCTCTGCCCTTTAGCACATACCTGGCCCTGGTTTCTGATGGAATTCGGCTGGCCTTCTATCTTGACTACACGGGTCTCGTCGACATACCCAACAATGGCGCAGCGGCTGGGGCATTGACCGCAAATGCTGGGTATTGCCGTTAATTTTGTCCCACTGAGATGGGAGTAACCTTCACCCCCACGTTTCATCGGCTCCCCTTCGTCGGCGCTGGCAAAACGCACAGGCAACAACGATGCGCTTGCCGAAGCGGCACCCCATTCGAGAAATTTCCTACGGTCGACCATGGTTATCTCCAGGTATTCCTTACAACGTCGTCGGGCCCGTGATCTGTCCGGCGATAACAATGCTGTATCGCAAGGCAAAACCGCCGATAAGAATGGCTATCGGCACCATCACCTCGAGAGCTACTAAAGTTTTGAATTCCCGGCGGTAAAGCATTCTGGGTGCAATTTGAAAAAGTTCGATAATAAATGGAATCAAGAGACCGACTATCACGACAAGTCCCCAGAACAAGGTGGCCATTTGCCCACCCGGCAGGATGACACCCATGGAATACCTGACATCACCGACGGTTAATTGGCCGAACAACAAGAACAGGAATACGATCAGTAGTTCGCCGCCCAGTAACAGGGCATCCGAACTCACCAACAGGTAACTACTGTTGTCGTAATCGGCTCGAATGGCCGGGTCGCTACTTTTGCGTCTGGAAAAAACCCCCACCAGGATAATCGAGGCTACGCCAGAGGACAGTGCCGACAACAGGAACAGCGCAGCCAGGATGGGTGAATTCCAAAACGGCCGCGCAGGCATGGCACCGAGCAGGATACCGGTGTAGATCGCTACACCGATTCCAATTGGCACACAAATCCAGGCCAGGGCTCGCCTGAAGCGCGCTAACTTATCTCCCGGTCCGGCCGAGGAAGACAAAAAGGTCAGCGCGTACAGAAGGCTGACAAAAATGAATATCAACAGCAACCATGATCCGATCGACATGGGCGACAGGTTGATGACCTTGAACAGGTTAAGGGCCCGGAAGGGCTGGCCCAGCTCGAAGACGAGCATGAAGGTGCCCAGCATGAGGGGAATAGGACCAATCAAGGCGCCACAACGGGCGACGGCGAATCGAGATGCACCGAATCCGCCTTTTCGCAATAACACCGACCCGCTGACCGTCACGGCGCCGGCCCCAAGACCGGCCAGAAAAAGATAGAGAATGACGGGCAAGCCCCAATTCACTTCATGCACGACTATCTCCTTTCCTCTGGTGTACGGTGGGTGATGACGCGCACATCGTACCAGCCACGTTTGCTTTCAGACTGCTCCGAATGATCGGCATCAATGTAGTAAACCTGGGGCTCAGTACCCTTGCCAGGTCGCAAGACCGTGGTCGGATTAGTCGCGACCAAGCGAGAAATTTCACTCGTCGGATCGCTGATATCACCAAAGATGCGGGCCCCACCGACACAAGAATTGACACACGAAGGAAGCAGCCCTTTGGAAACTCGGTGAATGCAGAAATCGCATTTATCGGCAACGCCGGTAACCGGATTAAGAAACCGTGCGTCGTAGGGGCAGGCCAGAATGCAATACTTACAGCCAATGCACAGGCCACTGTCGACGACCACGATGCCGTCCTGTTTACGTTTGTACGTGGCGCCCGTCGGACAGACGTCAACGCACTGTGGCTTGAGGCAATGATTGCACAGCCTCGGTAAGAAGTGTCGCGATACGTTCGGAAAGGTGCCTTTTTCGGTGTATTCGACCCAGGACCGGGTAACCCCTAAAGGCACGTCGAATTCAGCTTTGCAGGCAACACTACAGGTATGGCAACCGATACAACGCCGCGTGTCGATGAGCATTGCATACTGTTTATTGCGGGAAACTTTCTGTTGTTCCAATTTCGGCGCCGACTTTGCCCCCAATGCTACGGCAGCAATCGAGGCGACGGCGGTGCCGCCGGCAAGCTTTTGCATGAAACGCCTGCGACTCGAGGCTTGTTTAGCTTTGTCGCTCATACGGGCTCCTCAACATTTGGGGGGGAATAATGTTCACGATTCATGCGGAATCACCCTTCGCTCGAGATAGTTTTTTTATCTGTTTCTACTTTCTTAAAGGCATCCCTGCGTGCATCGACCGGACGGTGGACAAGGTTGTTGTGGCATTCGATACAGGTACTACTTTCCTCCAGGGCCAGCTTATGCGCATTCACACCGCGTTCGCGCTTGAACTTGATTTCTGATTCGACGTGACAGGTTCGGCAGGTATCGCCGTCATACTCAAACATCCGGTCGCGCACCCGATAGGCAGTTGCCGCGCGGGGCGGTATCCAGTCACCCGCACGCTCTGATTCGAGGTCGCGTAGATGTCCGTATAAATCGGTAAAGCTAAAAAAATGGGTATACGCGTAGGTCGTGTTCAGCAAACCTGGCGGCAGGTGGCAGTCAACGCAGCGCGCCTGCGTTTTAACCGGTTCATCTTCAGACGCATGCGATTTTGTCGCTGTCAGTCTTACGTCTGGGTTATATTCCTGCGGCAGATGGCAATAGTTGCAAAGCGCGTCCTGGGCTATGACATTACGGGTAAACGTCTCGAAAAAAGTGATCCAGACAATAATCATGATCACGAATAATCCACCAATTATGGCGATTATCCGGGATGAGATGTAATCGGTGAGTTTCACGCTAGCCTTTTATGCCTGAGTTAGCCGTTATTCGTTGGAGTAGTGGGGCGGTGCCCAGCTCATTTTCGAGCTGGGCATCAAACCCCGGGTTGACTCAAGTTACTTGAGTTTTGTTGCTTCGATATCGACCTTGCTCAAAGCGCCAAATCCGACCTGCAAAGGGAATGACACGTGATGGCCACGGGTGGTAATGTTGTCGTCGTGGGTAGCAAAACCGAAGGTGTAAACGCCGCCCTCTTTAAGGGCTTTGTCGTCCGAGTTAGTCAAGCCCAGCTCGCGTGCCCAGACCACTGTCCACTGGCCATCGGCCCAGACACCCTTGGAGCGGTCGTTGTCGGCGGCTGATCCCTTGGAGTCTTCACGGCTAACCAGGTACTTGGGTATCAGGTCACCTTCTTTCCAATCGACATTAGGATCGAAAGGAACCGCATTTGACTCACGGATCAGTGTTGTTTCCATCTTTCTGATATCTTCTATCCTGACCGCCTTCTTGCCGAACCTCTTTTCGTCGAACATGTACTTCGGTTCATGGGTCTTTTTGTTCACGTTTGATTTGAACGGGTTCGGACCGGCGTCGCTGTTACGATACTCGAGGACGTAGAAGTCGTCCGACATACCGACCGGGTTCGAACGGTGACCGCGCCATTGCATCAGGTCGAGAAAACCACCGGCCGCCTTGATCCTGGCAATCTCGTCCGGGGTCTTACCTTTATCCCATGAAGCAGCTTCGTCGGTACGTGTCGACGGCAGGTACTTGCGCACGTCTTTTTTCTTCAGGTATTTGAATAACGCATTGGCCTTGACTTCCGCTGTCGATGGGCGGCCCGGGTTATCACGCTGGCCGTCATGGCAGCTCACCCAGCAGCCTTGTTCTTTGAACAAAGGCACATTGCCATCGTCGATCATAATCGACATACGATCTTCATAAATACCCGGTTGATCGCCATCCTGGACCACTTCATCGAGCTTTGGATAGCCGAATGCCTTCCATTCCTTGCCGTCATAACGCAGGTATGGGTGAGCCGTGCCCGCGTAATCGTTGAGGGTCTTCCACTGGAAACGAAAATAGGCGTCTTCCTGGTCGTATGCAACCTGAAATTTAAGATCGATGAAACCGTTCTTGCCTTCAACAGGCATCGGCTCCAGTTCATGATCGCCAGTGACCAGCCTGTTACCTATCTCCTCTTCCTCGCCCTGATGACAGGCGACACAAGCCTGCCCTTCTATTGTCTGCCGATCAGCCCGTTTGTGTGAAGGGCTACGAAGCCATTGGTAGGTTGATTGGCCTGGCCAGAATAACTTAATCGTCTTCGTTGGAACATTAGACCAGTCTACAGCCGCCGGGTCACCTGCAATAACAGGTCCTGCTACCAGGGCCGCAACACCAATCAAGAGTGCAGTACGTTTCATGATTTTCTCCGAGATCTAGTGAAAAATAGGTAAATTAAACACTAGCTTACGTGCAATTTTTATGCCGAGGCTGAAGTAGACTACTACTGCGGGTTTCGTGCTGTGGGTGGGTACAAAAGCGGGTCAAATGTTGTCGCAATATAGTGACAGGTGTCTTGTTATTATGACAGGCCCCAGCGTTTCATGCGTACGTACAGATTCTGGCGCGAAATTCCGCTCAAACGGGCGGCCTCAGAGACATTGCCACCGGCTTTTTCCAGCAGACGTTTCAGGTATTCGTGTTCGAATGCCTCGCGTTCCTTCTGGTAGGAAACGACAGATTCATCGGTTGACTCTTCACCACTTAGATTCTCGTCAATTACATCAAGATCGGAGGCACTCACGGGCCCACCGGTATGCAGCGCAACGATCCTTTCGATGCTGTGTTGCAGCTGGCGGACGTTTCCGGGCCAGGGATAATGTTCGAGAAGGTGAAGGGCTTCGGGTGTTAAGGGGCCGACCTGCTTGTCGAACTTGGTGACAAAGTGCTCGAAAAAGTGTACGCAAAGAGGCACGATGTCTTTAACCCGCTTACGCAGCGGCAGAATATCGAGAGCCACCACATTGATGCGGTAGAACAGATCCTGGCGGAAGTTGCCGGCTTTGACTTCGTCTGCAAGTCGTTTGTTGGTTGCGCAAACGAGCCTGAAATCGCTCGAACAAACCTGGGGGCTGCCTAAGCGGTTAAAGGTATGGTCCTGGAGAACACGTAACAGGCTGCTTTGCAGTTTCGGGCTCATATCGGATATCTCGTCTAGAAACAAAATCCCGCCGTCGGCTTCTTCTAAATAACCGGTGGTAGTTTTGACAGCGCCGGTAAATGCGCCCTTTTCGTAACCAAACAGCGAACTTTCCAGAAGTTGTTCGGAGAGCGCGCCACAGTTGACCTCGAGGAAGCGTCCCCTGGCGCGACTACTTTGGGCATAAATACTCCTGGCCACCAGCTCCTTGCCAGTACCGCTTTCGCCCTCGATGAGGACTGTGATGTCGAGGGGGGCCACCTGCGAGATCTGTTTTTTCAGTGCAATCGTCGCTGAAGAATGACCGATGTGCATTGGCATCGCACTACCGGCTGCGAGTGATTCACGCAAGCTGCTAATTTCACGGTAGGCGCGGTCAAGTTCCAGGGCCTTTTCGACCACCGCTTCCAACTCCTCGATACAATCGAAAGGTTTGGTCAGGTAGTCGAACAGTCCCTCACGCACGGCCCGCACCGCATCGCGCACATCGGCATAGCCGGTGATGAGTATAGCAACCTGCTGTGGACGTTCGGCGCGCATTTCACGCAGTAAATCTAGCCCATTGCCATCCGGCAGGCGTTGATCCATGATAATCAGATTAAAGTCGGTGGCGGCGAATAGCCGACGTGCCTCCGCAGCATCACAGGCGAATTTCGTCTCTACCAGATTGTCGCGAAAAACCCCCTCAAGAAGCTTGCGGGTGTAGTGGTCATCGTCGACGATCAGTAACTGTTGTGCCAAAGTGGCCTCCCGGGACGTCATTCGTCCATCTCCGTCACTGGTAACCACAATGCAAAAAGCGCGCCACCGGTCTCAGTGTTCGCCGCGTTAATTCGCCCTTCATGGAGAATTGCGACATGTTGCACGACCGGTAGACCCAGACCGGTGCCCTCGGGATAGGTGGTAAAGAACGGCGTGAACATCTTGTCTCTCACCTCATCGGACAGCCCACAACCCTCGTCGCTGATGGTAAGACTCCATCCCGGTACGCTATCAATCGGTTGCGTTTCGCGATACAGGCCGACGATGATGGTTCCGTTGGGAGGATTCGCCTGCGCGGCATTACTCAAAAGATTGAATACGGCATGTTTGATGAGAATCGGATCGACATCGAGGATAGGCGCATGCCGAGGAAGTTTGCTGACCACATTCTGAGGTTTGCCGAGGCTCTGTTGAAATAAGGCTATGGTTTCTTCGACCAGGACGTTCATATCCGTAAGCTTGCGGTCAAAACTTGAAATTCTGGTGAATTCAAGCATCCTCTTGACGGACTGGTGGCAATCCCTGCCGGCCTTAATGATATCTCCGAGCAATTCCCGCGTGCGCTCGGAATCCCCGACCTCGCGCTCGGCCAATTGTGCCATATTAACGACACCGACCAGGGGATTGTTTAACTGATGCGCAATTTCGCTGATCATCAAACCCATAGCGGACAATTTCTCCACCTGAATCACTTTCTGGTGTTCCGTGTTGACTCTCGCTAGTTGTAGTTCCACTTCACGCTGACGTCGATAGTCATCTTCTACCCTACCGAGGATCACGTAAAATATCGCGAATATCAGGCTACCGACAAGCACCGAAACGACTGCCGTTAAAATCGTCACGTTGCGATAGTTGGCCTGCACGCCTGTTATATCCTTGACGACGACAAAATCGCCGACTTCACGGCCGGTAATATCGTTGAGTGGCAAGAAGGTGACATATAGGTCCCTGCCATCCTCGACCACATGCAATGGCCTTTCATAAGAGTGATCATCGCGTCTTAAAATTTCCGCAACGGCGCCGGGGATTTTCGCCATCGCTCGACCGACAACGACGGTATTGCCGAAACGGGGCCAGTCATTCTGGTGGCCGAACTTTTCTTTACCGACTTCCCATTGTTCCAGGTCCACGTACCGATCGTAGACGAGCAGCAGCAAGTCGGCACCCATGACTCTGTGGACTTCGTCGATGATGCTGTCGATCTCCTGGCCGAGTTCGAGAAATCCGATCAGGGTTTTACCCTGATACCAGGGTAAAACGACATGCAGAGTGAATATGCCGAAGGAATCCAGCTCGATACCGCGAGACGGGACCCCCTCTCTGGAGGCCCGCAACGTGGTAAAGCGATCGATGGTGTCACCGAACTTATCGGGCTTGTGGGCGCGTAAAAAATTTACCCTGTCTGGATCGATGAAATTGAAATGAGAGACACGGTTATTTTGCCGAAGGCTGTCAAATAACGGTCTTACGAGTTCCTGTAGCGCCTTTCGATTTCTACCGATGAAGGCCTTCTTAATATTTTCATCGCGTGCGATTACGGCAAGACTAGCCTGCATCATGGCGGCCTCGTTCTCCAGGCCCTGTTGAAACAAGCGCTCAACCGAAGCCGCGCTTTCCATCAGGTTCCTCTCGAACTCTCGATCCTCAAACACATAGGCGGCAACAAGAAACGCTCCGATAACAAATAAAATGACGAGTGCGAAAGGATAGAGAATTCGAGCCCTGACTCGACCCCCTCCCTGACCTCTATATGCTTCTGACACTGTCATTAACTTATCGCCTCGATATAACTTGCAAGCTCACTTCCCCTTGAGGGAAAGCCA